>CAZVKQ010000051.1:0-5828 GCA_964626985.1 Candidatus Woesearchaeota archaeon
TATCAAGTATGGTGACGGTTTTTTCATAAAGTCTTCTATTTCTCTCTATTGCAGCATCCTCCACAGCATCTCTACCAACTTCTCCAACCATTCAAATAAAAACATTCTATCCATTTATTAAATTAATTATCTTCTAGTATACAATTAACATCTCTAAACTCAGAATTTCGTAAGAAATGAAAGTTAAATATTTACAAAGGGCTCTGTTGAAAAAGTTAAAAATTGGATATTTGCGGCGCCACAGCGAACGAAGAGCGTTGTGGCGCAACTGCTATAAGCGGCACGAAGCCGCCTAAAGCAAATATCCGCAAGCAGATTTTCACAAGAGCATTTACAAAGTAAATCTTTAAAAACACATCAAATATCTAACAATATGGATTCATACGAAGCCCTGTTAAAAAAAGCATATAAAGAAGTAAAAGTAGTCAGCTCAGGCTCTCAAAGATTTGAAATTCCAAAAGTTGAAGGAAAAGTAGAAGGCAAAAATACAATAATAACAAACATCACAGCAATCTCCTCCCATATAAGAAGGCCGGCAGAGCATCTTGCAAAATTCCTTCTGAAAGAGCTCGCAACATCTGGAAAAATAAGCAATGACCGGCTTATCCTAAATACAAAATTAAATTCCCAGAAAGTAAACGAAAAAATCCAGCAATATACAAAGGAATTCGTCCTCTGCCCTGTCTGCCAAAAGCCAGACACAGAAATTATATCAGAAAAAGGAATAAAATTCAAGCACTGCCTTGCCTGCGGCGCTAAATCCCCAATTAAATATCATTTATAAAATGCAAATCAAAATCCACCGCTCTTATAGAAATGTCGTCGCCCTGGCAGATTCAAACCTAATAGGAAAAAAGTTTGAAGAAGAAAAATTCCAATTAGACATCAGAGAAAACTTCTATAAAGACAAAGAGCTCGCAAAGGAAGAAATAATTAAAATCCTAAAAAGGCAGTCAGAAGAAGACGCAAGATTCAATATCGTCGGCAAAGAATCAATCCAAACAGCATTGGAAGCTCAAATAATCACAAAAAGCAACATAGGCAAAATCGCCAATATCCCCTTTGCATTAACATTGATTTAGCAAGACTTCAAAGCCAAAGCGTACTCAGAACTCAAAGGCCTAACCAAATAATATGTCCCTCTTTGTAAAACAGAACAATCAATATTTATATCACCTCTGCCCCTAATATGTTGATTAAATTGTTCAGCAAGAAGTAAAAAAGCGTCAGGAACATGATGAACAATAGTGCCACCTCTATCAACAACCTTAAACTTATAACCATCTCCAAAATAAGTATTTTCATCAGTTCCCCTAAGTCTTCCAGCCCTGTTAATAACTTCTTCCCATCCCGCCCACTCTTGGCAATTATCTGTCATCACTACCCCTAAAAACAACAGTTTAAAAAACTATCTATTCTTCTAAATTCTTGAGGAAGTGATTTGCTAACAATAAGCTCGCGGAGCGAGTAGTAATAGGGAGGGCTGGGCGGGGCAAATCACAAAGTCCAGGCAAGATCAAAAATGGAAACAATCTACTTTGAAAAAATAACAGAATTAAAAAAAAATCTAGCAAGGCTTCAAAAAGAATTAAAAATAGAAGTTCAAATAAAGGGAAAACAGGCGTCCATAGAAGGAAATCCAATCAACGAATACGAAGCACATCTCGTTTTAGGAGCAATGGCATTTGGCTTCTCGGCAAAAAAAGCTCTTCAATTAAAAGACCCTGAAATAATCTTCAGAAAACTACATATCAAAGATTACACCAGAAGAAAAAACCTCAAAGAAGTAATCTCCAGATTAGTAGGAACAAAAGGCAAAACAAAGAAGACATTAGAAGAAATTTCAAGCTCCTCAATAATAATCAAAGACACAGAAATAGGAGTTATAGCTCCGGCAGAATTAATAGAAGAAACAACAACAGCAATCATAAACTTAATCAGGGGCTCAAAACAGTCAAATGTTTACAGATACCTTGAGAAAATAAATACAAAAGAGCATGGAATAGAATAAAAATAAATTCTCCAAAAAATAAAAATTTAATTTATCGTCTTATTTTTTCTTTTTAGCAGCTCTCTTAGCCCTACTCAAAGCCACATGCGCTTTTCTTTCAGCCGCGCGTGCTTTCTTAAGTCTCCTTTCAGCCAGAGTAATAGCTTTTTTTGCTTTCTTCTCACGAGACTTTGCTTTTCTCAAAGTTTTCGTGCCTTTTCTCCTTTTAGCTGCTCTTCTTCTTTTTGGCATCGCTTTCACCTCTTTACATTTTAAACAAAAACATATTTATAAATTTATCGCGGAAAATTTAAAAGAACAAAATCTCCGTCGTCAAGATAAAAAATAATTGCTCAAGCAACAAGTTTAAATAACAACTTTTTCTAAAAATCCCATGACCCCGTAGCTTAGTTGGTAGAGCGTACGGCTGTTAACCGTAAGGTCGGAGGTTCGAGTCCTCTCGGGGTCGTTCAGAATTCTCGCAAGCTCATTTTAAAGCAAGCCAAATCCCAAGAACAACAACAAGTAAAACAATTATCAAAATCAAAACCCATCTATTCCTCTTCTGCTTCCTCTTCCTCTCATCAGCAGCTTCATAAGCTCTCTCAATTTCTCTCTTCTCTCCCTCATCAAGCTTAAACTCGCTCCTTCTAGGATGCCTAAAACTCATCATGCCGCCTGTCTGCACACTCTCTGCCATCTTCGCACAAGACACAGCTTCCTAAGTTGTGTCCAATTTTATACAGAGACAAACTATTATAAAGTTTTCTCTATGCGTCAGCAACATTTAAAATCCCGTTTTATTAACTAACATTATGAACCAAAAAACAGTCCTTCTCGGATTATCAGGAGGAGTAGATTCAAGCGTAGCCGCGCTTCTCCTAAAAAAACAGGGCTATAATGTGATAGGCGCCTTCCTAATCAGCTATCCAAACAAAGCAAAATTCCTCAACATAGAATGCCCGTTCGCAGGCGACAATAAGATAGCCAGAAAAATAGCCAAGAAGCTAAAAATTCCATTCATAGAAATAGACAACAGAAAAAAATATCTAAGAGAAGTAATCAAACCCATGATTAACGAATACAAAAAAGGCAAAACACCAAACCCGGACACCTATTGCAACTCAATAATAAAATTCCCAGACTTATGGAAAGCGGCAAAAGAACACAAAGCCGATTATATCGCAACAGGGCATTATGCCAGAATAAAAAAAACAAAAAAAGGACTTCAATTACTGCAGGGCATTGATAAAAAAAAAGACCAGTCATACTTTCTCTATCAACTAACACAAAAAGACCTTGAACACACATTGTTCCCCAACGGAAATCACACAAAAGCCCAAACAAGAGAAATAGCAAAAAAGAATAAGTTCTCAAACTGGAACAAGCACGGCTCAACAGGAATCTGCTTTATAGGGAATAAAAGCATGAAGTCATTGCTAAAAGCAAACATAAAAGAAAAGCAGGGAAAAGTTCTCTCCCCTGAAAACAAAGTCATAGGCGCGCATCCAGGAGCGTTCTACTTCACAATCGGAGAAAGAGTCAACCAAAAACACAATATCATCATAAATAAAAAATACAAAAAGCAGACAAATAACAGCAAACTTTACATCACAGAAAAAAAAGGCAACACTCTCATAGTCGCTCCAAGAAATTCTCCAATAATGAAGAAGAGCAGAATATTAATAAAAAAGTTCCATAAAATAAATCCTATTCTGCCTATCAAAAAAAACCTAAAGGCGAGAATTAGGCATTTAGGAAAACTTCTCCCAGGAAAACTATCCAAGAAAAACAGCATATATCTATTCACCCTAAAAAAACCAATAGACTCTATAGCTCCGGGGCAGGCAGTCGTCCTATATCACAGACAGCAGTTAATAGCCGGCGGCGAGATTCTAAAAGCTCTCAACTAAATCTTTATATAAACTTCTTCATTAGTAAATCCATGGAACTAGACATAGCAATAAAGAAAAGAGAATCAGTCCGTGCTTTCAAGCCAAAAAAGCCCAGTTGGAAAGATGTTTTAGAGGCAGTTGACGCAGCACTAAGAGCCCCTGCAGCAGGAAGCCACTTCCACATAAAATTCGTCCTGATAGAAGATAAAGAAAAAATAAAGAAAATATCAGCTCTCTCTGACCAAAGTTGGATAGCTGAATCAAAATTCCTGGCAATAGTAACATCAGACGACACTAATCTGGAAAACATGTACGGCGAGAGAGGCAGGGTCTATTCAAGACAGCAGTCGGGCGCAGCAATAGAAAACTTCCTCCTAAAAATAACATCTCTCGGATTATCAGCCTGTTGGGTCGGCGCCTACACAGACGAAAGAATCCGCTCCTTATTAAAAATCCCACAGCACATACAAATAGAGGCAGTAATCCCAATAGGATATGCACAGCAAAGAAGAGATGTAACAAAAAAAAGAAAAAAAGCCCTAGAAAATGTAATCTACTGGGAAGAATGGAAAAAAGAAAAACGCCCGACAATATTTAAAGAAGAATTTCCAGACAATTCTCTAGAATAAAAAAATAAAAAATAAAAAATAAAAGTTTATCTGAAGACCTCTATCCCAAGCTCAGAAATTTCTGATTTGGATTGCTTTTGCTTCTGCTCGTCAAAGGTTCTTCTTCCAAGAACATAAGGGCTCTCAACTCCAGTCATTATAGTAATAACTCTAACCCTATTTGTAAATTCCTTGTTAATCCTTGCTCCAATAATAACTTGGGCATCAGGACTAATGCTCTCGGTAACAAGCTCTCCAACGCCGGAGAACTCCTCAAGCTTAAAATCAGGACCGCAGGTTATATGAATCAAAGCCCCGGTAGCGCCCTTGTAGTCAACATCCAATAAAGGATGAGTTAAGGCCTGCCTAACAGCTTCGTCAACTCTGGCAGTTGAATCATTCTCGCCAACGCCAATAACCGCAACCTCTCCGTTCTTCATAATAGCAGAAACGTCTGCAAAATCAAGGTTAATCAAAGACGGCAAGGTAATAGTTTCCACTAAACCTTTAATCATTGTGCTAACCAATTCATTTGCTACAGCAAAGGCCTGCTCCATCGGCAGGTTCCCGGCAATATCAACAAGTCTGTTGTTGTCAATTATTATAGCAGTATCAACAACCTCTGTCAATTCCTGTAAGCCAAACTCTGCTTTTTCATGTCTGGCTCTCTCGCAGTCAAAAGGCATGGTAACTACCGCAATAACAATTGCTCCAGACTCCTTGGCCAATTGAGCAATTACGGGCACAGAACCTGTACCAGTACCGCCTCCCATTCCAGCCAGAACAAAAACCATGTCAGCATTGCTGACTGCCTTCTTCAACTCTGTCAAAGACTCCTTGGCAGCCTCTCTGCCGACAGTTGGTCTTCCTCCAGCCCCAAGACCTCTAGTCAATTCCTTTCCGATAAGAATCTTTTCATCTGCCTTTGTAATACTCAAGTGCAAAGCATCTGTATTTACACCGTAAACTCCAGCCCCATTTATACCTTTATTAAAAAGCCATGTAACAGCGTTGCATCCGCCACCGCCCATCCCAAAAACCTTTATGTTCGCCTTCCCAGCTCTAAGCTCATCAAAATTTATAGAGTGAGTTCCAACATTGCTTATTGCTTCCTTAGCTAAATCAAGTACCACTTTTTTAGTACCTCCTTACACTTCTCATCACAAATTCAGTAAACACCTATATTTATATTTGACTATATTAAAAAACAACAATAAAATTTGTAATTTCTTGCTCTTCAAATGAAAATGTTAGAAGCAACAAGATACATGACTGCAAAAAGACCTTGAGCGTTACCTTCAAAACCCTATATTATAGCAAGAGACTTTAATAATT
>CAZVKQ010000052.1:0-506 GCA_964626985.1 Candidatus Woesearchaeota archaeon
TTATCTGCTGGAGTATAGATATTCTTATTAATTATATTACTATGATTGAAATATGGCTATTGTTAATGTTGAGATAAAAGCGAGGTGTTTTGATAATTTGAGGATTAGTGAAATTCTTGGACAGCATAATGCAGAATTTAGTGGTACAGACCATCAAGTTGATACTTATTTTAATGTTGCTATGGAAGATTAAAGTTGAGAGAGGGAAATATTGAGAATAATTTGATTTATTATGATAGGGAAGATTCTGCTGGACCTAAACAATCAAATGTTACTCTTTATCCTTTTGAGCGCGGTTCCTCTTTGAAGGAGACGCTTACTATGGCTCTTGAAGTTCTAGTTGTTGACAAGACTAGAGATATATACTTTATTGATAATGTTAAGTTTCACTTAGATAGTGTTAGGGATTTGGGGGAATTCGTTGAGATTGAAGCTATTGATAAGGAGGGGACTATTGGGCGGAGAAGGTTGCTTGAGCAATGCAATCTCTATAGGAGATTATTTGG
>CAZVKQ010000052.1:516-5819 GCA_964626985.1 Candidatus Woesearchaeota archaeon
ATTTAATCTCTTTTTCTTATAGTGATATGCTTCTTGAGCATATGTAGTTTTCAGTATAGATATTTATTGCCTTATTCTGCAGGTAAAACAGAAAGAATTTTTTCGAGATCGTCTCTGAGATGCTCTCTATAGGGTTTTGTGTAAGGGTTATATATTGGCTTGAGTTGTATTCCATGTTCTTGATAAGTTCCAATTCTATTGTTGAATCTTACTACAGTCTGCCTCCATGCTTCTATTAATTCTGGATTGTGCGGATTGTATGGTTCTATTTCAATGAATCCCCTAGCCATTTCCATATCTTTTCTAGCAGAATCTATCATACCATGATTAAGTTCAACATCTGCAAAACTCATTCTTGCAAGGGCGAAGTCTATTGGTAAGAATGAAATACCCCCTACTCCTTGTTTTATGGCATAGCTTTCCATTTTATTTATATTACAAGGCAATATTTAATATTGTTTATTGTTTAATATATATGTTGCTTCCAGTATAGATATTCTTAAAAATAAGAGAATAAGGATAAAACAATGGCGAGCGAGAAACCGCAGGTGTTTATTTTGCCGGAAAATGTTTCTAGGACATTGGGAAAAGATGCGCAGAGGAACAATATTTTGGCTGCGAAAATAGTTGCTGATATTGTCAAGACTACTCTTGGGCCTAAGGGAATGGACAAGATGCTTGTTGATTCTACCGGGAATATAATTGTGACGAATGACGGCGTTACTATACTTGAGGAGATGGAGATAGACCATCCTGCTGCGAAGATGATGGTTGAGATTGCAAAGACGCAGGAATCTGAAGTGGGTGATGGGACGACGACTGCGGCTCTGCTTGCCGGAAAGCTGCTGGAGAATGCAGAGAAGCTCTTAGATAAGAAGATACATCCAACTGTAATTGTCAAAGGATATAGACTGGCTGCTGAAAAGGCAATTGAGGTTTTGAACAGCATTTCTATTCCTCTGGAGAGCAGGAATGTTTTGAAGCAGATTGCCATGACAGCAATGACTGGAAAAGGGGCAGAGGGTAATAAAGAGAAACTTTCTGAGATTATTGTCAACGCTGTTGACCAAGTTGGAAATGGCAAGAACGTTGATATAGACGATATAAAGATAGAGAAATTGAAGGGTGATGGAGTAGGTGATTCTGAGCTGATTAAGGGAATTGTCTTGGACAAGGAGAGAGCCAATATAGACATGCCTTCTCAAGTTAAGAATGCCAAAATCCTGCTTGTTGATTTTCCGTTGGAATTGAAGAATCCTGAATCAGAGGCAAAGATTTCTGTTTCAACTCCGCAGCAGCTTGAGAGCTTTATAAAAAGCGAGGAGGCTTACTTGAAGAACTTGACTGATAAAATTATAGGGAGCGGAGCCAGTGTTGTTTTCTGCCAGAAGGGAATTGACGATATTGCGCAGTATTATCTGGCGAAGGGCGGGATTTACGCGGCGCGGAGAGTTTCTAAGGATGACATGACTAAGCTGTCTAGAGCAACAGGGGGAAAGATTATATCCAATGCTGAAGATATCAAGGAGAATTATTTTGGGGGCGCGGAGAGTGTTAGAGAAGTTAAAAGGGGAGATGACAGCCTGACTTATATTGAGGGGTGCAAGAATCCGAGGGCGGTGACTATTATTGTCAGGGGCGGGACAGGGCATGTTATTGACGAGATAGAGAGGGCTGTTAAAGACGGTTTGGGAGATGTTATTTCTGCTGTTAAATCCGGCAAGGTAGTGGCGGGGGGAGGGGCTGTGGAAGTTGAGGTTTCGAGGAGATTAAGGGCTTATGCACGGACTCTTGGAGGAAGAGAGCAACTTGCAATAGAAGAATTTGCTAATTCGCTGGAGAGTGTGCCTGAAACTTTAGCGGAGAATGCAGGGATGGACCCTATTGATGTTCTGACCGAATTAAAGAAAAGGCATGAGTCGGGATTAATTAAAGACGGCTTGAATTTATTTACCGGGCAGATTGAAGATACTTTTTCTGCGGGAATTATTGAGCCTCTGAAAATAAAAACACAGGCAATTTCTTCTGCTTCTGAAGTTGCCACAATGATTTTAAGAATTGACGATGTTTTGATGAGCGGGCGGAGCAGTCGTGCAGGCGCGGGAATGGGAATGGGCGGCGGAGGCGGGGGGATGGGTGGGATGCCTTATGAGATGGAGTGATTTAGGGCAAATTGTAGAATTTTTTGAATGCTTCTAAGTTTTCTTGAGAGAATCTTCTTATATCCATAAAATAATGCTCTCCATACTCTCTGTTTGTTAGGACTCTTACCCTGTCTGTTCTTGCTTTAGGGCTTTTCGCAATTAGAGTTAACCCTCTTTCTGCTACTAATACATAAGCGTGATTATTGCTTAGCTCTGAAAGTCTTTTTAAAGTTGCTGTTAATGACGGCAGACATCTTCCCGGCAGTCCTCTGTTATCTGTTCTTCCAAGCCTTAATGGAAGTGTTCTGCCTAAATAGGGTTTTAAATTACTTGACATTTTATTTTAATTAATCCTGTCTATGATGCGACTATAATTCTGGTCTTTTATCTCCTGTAAATCTATTTATGTCCATGTATAAAACATGAGGGCTAAAAATACTGAATACCCTATCATATTCTCCGTGTGCTGTTATTCTATATAATTCTCCTTCTCTTGTCCTTACAGCATAATGATTATTAAATTTTGGATTTTGAGGTATTCCTTCAACCTTTCCCTTATTTTTTCTTATAACTCTTCCTTCTATGAATCTTAATTTTCTATAAATTTCGCCATTTTTCCTGCTTTTATTTCCTATAACAAGACGAACATTTTTTCCTACTAAATGGCTTAATCCTTCTCCGTTTTTCATTTTAGCTATAATTTCTTGACTGCTTGCTCCTTTTTAATCTATTTTCTAAGTAGGGGTGGTTAACTTTCAATACTGTTTTTCTTGGATTTGCGTCTACTTTATCGTATCTTCCTTGTGATGTAATTCTAAACTCTTGTCCTTTGTAGGTTAAGAATACGAATCTGTTATTAAACTTTTTATTTTTATCTAGATTTCTTTTAGCTACTGTGCCTTGATACACCGCCCCATTACGCATAAGCGTTAATCCTTTTCCTAATAATCTCTCTAGACTTAGACGTTTTCCATGCATGCTGATTTAGAATTAACATCGTATTTAAATTTTGTAGATAAATTTTTATTTCTTTGAGTAGTGAAAATACTGGAAAAGTTATTAAACTTCTACTTCTCTTTTACTTTATGGAAAAGAAGGTTTTGTTTATTGGGCTTGTTGTTATTGTTTTAGTTGTTTTGGCTTACTGGCTTGTGTCGCCTCTTTTTGTTAATGAGCGCGTAGATGAGGAGCTTCCTTCTTCTTTGGGTTCTGATAATAGCGAGAGTATTGTTGAGCTGGAGGGTTCTTTTATAGACGCTGATTCTTTTCATAAGACTTCTGGGTTTGCTAAAGTAGTTAAGATAGATGGGAAGAGGTATTTGTCTTTGGAGAATTTTAAAACAACTAATGGACCTGATTTGTATGTTTATCTTTCTACTGATACGGGGACAGAGAATTTTGTTAATTTGGGAGAGCTTAGGGGAAATGTTGGAAACCAGAATTATGAGATTCCTGATGATATTGAGCTTGGTTCTTATGACAATGTTTTGATTTGGTGCAGGGCTTTTGGGGTTTTGTTTGGGAGTGCTGAATTAGAGTGATTTGTTTTTCATTTCTTCCGGCATTTCTTCTTCGTTCATGTATAGGACTTCCCAGATGTGCCCGTCTAAATCTTCAAAAGCTCTGCTATACATCCAGCCAAAATCCTGGGCTTCTCTGAATTCTTTGCCACCTGATTCTACAGCATTTTTTATCATTTCGTCTACTTCTTCTCTGCTTTCTGCGTTGATGGCAATTAAAACTTCTGTGCTTTTTCTTGTATCTGAAATTTCTTTGTGTACTGTAAATGTCTTGAAGAATTTTTCTAGGAGGAGCATTGTATAGATGTTTTCTCCTATTATTAAACAAGCAGCGTTTTCGTCTGTAAACTGGGGATTGAGACTAAAGCCCAGTTTTGCGAAGAATTCTTTTGACTTGTTTAGGTCTTTTACAGGGAGGTTTACATATATTTGTTTTGTCATTTTATATTCCCAGAATTTTATAGGCGATGAATGCTGGCCAGACTAATGCTTTTAGAACTCCCAGGACGCCAGTCCAGAAACCTGTTGCTTGTTGAATGTAGTAGACTGCCGAGCCGATGAAGCCGAGGAAGTAGAATGCTCCTCCGCAACCTGTGCTGCAGTTTATGACTTTTGTTTTTCCCATCTTATTACTTTAATATTAGATTGAAATATATTTAAATATTCTCTTGCTTTATGTTTTTTATGAATTTAAGAAATAGAAAGTTTGTAAGAATTATTCAGATATTATTTGGATTGTATCTTGTGTTTTTTGGATTGATTGGATATTTTTTTGAACTTCCCGCACCGCAGTATAATGAAGCAGGGCTGGCGTTTATAGGGGCTTTGTTTAATACAGGATATATGTTTCATTTAATGTCTTTAGTTTTTGTTTTGAGCGGTTTGATGTTTATTTTAAATAGGGCTTCTGCATTTGGTGCTGTTTTGCTCGCGCCCATCACATTTAACATCCTACTGTTTCATATATTTCTTGATTTTACTAATTTCTTTTTAGCTTTGATACCAATTATTTTGAATGTTTATCTGCTGGTGATTCATTGGCCAAGGTATAAGCTGATGTTTGAGAAATAATTCTTTTAGACTCTTAAAGTTGAATTTAGAGTGTAGCTTTTTGCTTTGAAGTATTTTTTTGCAAACTCTGCAGTAGTTTTTGGAGAGTAGCATTTACAGGAGAAAACATCTAAAAAAACTCTGTTGGTTTTATTTGCAAAATGCGCTGATATTAAGGATGTTTCAATTAACTGCATCATTGAGAATCCCGCAACTTCTTCGTCTTCGCCAAAATTGACTATTGTGCATTCTCCGAATCTTTTCATATTTATTAATTTACAAAGCTCAATAACAAATTTCTTTATCTTTTCTTCATCCCTTATTAAATCACCGTCGCAATCATGCAAATCTATAGACGAGGACATTCCCCATGCCTCTTTCTCTTTGTACTGCAGAAGTATTTCTTCCTCTTTCATCTCAGTAATAATATTGCAATGTCTTCTTTAGAATACTTTAGTTTAAAAACTTATGCCTTGGTTTTTTTAAAATTGGAGAAAGTGGTGTAGAAGCATTGATTTTAGCAAGTGATGCAGAACCTGAAAAGATTAAAAGCAACACGGGCTTTAACTTAAATATGACTCCACGCAGA
>CAZVKQ010000053.1:0-5430 GCA_964626985.1 Candidatus Woesearchaeota archaeon
CCAGAAGAGTTGAACCATTCCGAGTCCGGGCGTTATCAAAATACTTTTAAAGCTCATTTGTTAGTGAGGCAGATGGGCAGGATGAGGTTTGATGCGCAGGGAAAATTGATTGGTGTTGATGGCTTATTTTCCGAGAGTAAATCTGAAGATAGTTCTGCCGGAGAAGATGTTAAGTTAAAGAAGCCTTCTGACTTAAAATTTTTGGAAGAAGACTCCAGAAAAGAGGATATTTTTGATACTGATTACTGGAGCTTGTATTCTAGAAAGGAAAGACTTGCGCCCTTGAAATTTTCAAACGGGAAGACGCAGGAGGATGTTGTTAAGGATATAGTTGGATTAGTTAAAAACGGAAAGAAGGTTATATTCCTGTATGGGGCGTGCGGGACAGGAAAGAGCGCGATTGCATTGAATCTTGCGAGGATTTTGGGGAGCGCGAGCATTGTTGTTCCTGTTAAAGCTCTTCAGAGACAGTATGAAGAAGATTACATGAACGGGAAGCACTTATTTAAGAGGAATGGGCAGAAGATGAAAATTGCGATGATAACTGGGAGAGATAATCATGATTCTATTTTTTTTGAGGGAAAGAGCTGTGCTGATCCTTTGCTGCCTGAGAATATAAAAATTATTGAGAAAAATTATCCACGGCTTCTGGAATTTTATCATGAGAACCCATTTATTAACAATGATAGTAATCCTGATTTTGAAAAGCTAAGGAGGATTTCTGTCGCGCCTGCGAATCCTTACTGGAGCCCTATCCTGCCGGAGGAGTTTGAGATGAAGATACTTTCTAATTCCAAGAGGTATAAATATCTTGGAGCTGACGGGAGGAATTATGTTTTTTATCATAGGAAGAATGGATGCTCTTATTATGATCAGTATCTTGCTTATTTGAAAGCAGATGTGATTATTTTCAATTCTGCTAAGTATTTGGCAGAGATGTCTATTGGGAGGAAACCTTTAACAGAGATTGAGATTATTGACGAGGCGGATGAGTTTCTGGACAGCTTGTTTCAGCAGGAGGAGTTGAATTTGACTAGATTGAGAAATGCTTTGAGAGCTGTTTATCCTGAAGGAATGAGCGCGATTGAACAGTTGAATAAGGTAAAGGAGCTTATTGATTTAGAGGAGAAGAACAAGAGAGCTTTGGGGATTGACGAGAACGAGGTTTTTCATATTGAGGAAACTAAAGTTAAGGATATTCTGAAAGGGCTTGTTTCTAATCCTGAACTTGAGAGCGAGATTGCTATTGACGAGATGAATTATGGGAATGATGCTTTGGAAGCTGCTAGGAATTTCTCTGGGGCTTATTCCGAGGTTTACGCTTGTTACAGGAGAGATGAAGAAGGCAACTTGTATGTCAAGCTTGTTAGTACTAATTTGGCGGGGAAGTTCAATGACTTGATGAGCAAGAGCAAGGCGATGGTTTTTATGTCCGGGACTTTGCACTCTGCGGAAATTTTGAAAAAGATTTTTGGGATTGATGAGTTTGAGAGTGTTGAAGCAGAGACTTCTAATTTTAAGAATATAGAAATAGTTAGAACAGGGAAGGAGATTGACTGTAAGTATAGTAATTTTACTTCTAAGAGATATAGCAGGAAAGATTATCTTATGGCTTTAAAGGCATGTTTTGAGAGAGATATTAAGCCGAGTTTGGTTCATGTTTTTGCCTTCCAGGATTTACCTAGTGTTGAGGAGAAATCTGAATGGGCTTTAGAGGGGGTGATGACTTCTGAACAATTATTGATGAGCCAGAAAGAAGACAAGACAGGGAAAAGTGTTAGTTTATTTAAGTCTGGTTTTTCAGATAGATTGTTTACTACTAAATGCTCCAGAGGAGTTGATTTTCCAGGCGAGATTTGTAATTCTATTGTTTTTACTAAATATCCTAATCCAAATGTTTCTGATATTTTTTGGAAGATATTGAAGAAGACGCATCCTGACCATTATTGGGAGTTTTATAAGGATAAAGCGCGAAGAGAGTTTTTACAGAGGATTTATCGGGCTTTGAGGTCTAAGGACGACCATGTTTATATTTTGTCGCCGGATATTAGGGTGTTGGAGGCGGTGGGGAAGATGCAGAGGGGGACTTTCTAGCGCCTGCCAAAATCATCTTCAATTCTTTTGATATCTTTCTCTTTGAATTTTCCGAGGGAGATTTCAAGGACGTTTACTGTTTTGTTGAGGGCCTGAATTCTGTGGGGGGTGTTTTTTAATATTTTGATTTGTGTTCCTTTCTTTGCTTTTAGATTTTTAGTTCCTATGGTGACTTTTGCAGGGTTGTCAAGGAAGTACCAGAACTCTGCTCTTTTTTTATGAGTTTGGAGGGAGAATCTTTTTTTTGGTTTTACTGTCAGGAGCTTGACTGTAGAGCTTTCGTTTAGAGTGAACTGTTCGAACTGCCCCCAAGGTCTTTTGTCTATTAGGTGATTTTTTAGCAACTTTTTCATTTAGGTATTTGGGGAAGGGTATTTATATTGTTTTTGATTTGAGTGTAGGACACAGACATTTGATACCACCCAAACTGTGAGGGAGTCTTTAGGTAATTTGTCCTCTATAAAAGCAGATTAATAACCACTTATCGATATAAAATGAATATTTGATAAAAATCCTTATTAGACATGATTAAGTGTAAAACAACTAGTATCATAAGTCACTAGCCTGCACAATTGTTTTTGATTTGATAGTTTTATAAATATGGTTTTTTCTGAATTGTATGGCAATTAAAGTTGTTGCGCTTGATATTTATGGAACTGTTTTAGCTACTGAGGACCCGGAGAATTCCCTGCCTCCTCGCGAAGGGTTAGATGACTTCTTTAACAATTGTGACAATAGAAATATAAAGGTTGTTAGCGCCTCTGATGGGGTTATTGATAATGTTCGGATTGACTTGGAAGTTTCTGGAGTTGATTTGGGAAGGTTTGCTGGATTTTTTAAATTAGACCAGCTGCCTGTGAAGGATTATTCTATTGTCATAGGGCATTATGATATTCTGCCCAGAGAATTTTTAGTAGTTGGGGATTCTTATAAAGATATTGGCGGTGCTATTAAATATGGTACTTTGTTTTTGCGTGTTCCAGAATATCATGACCGTCAGAATTATAGGGATTTTAATTTTCGTGAAATTGAATTAGATTCTGTTCATTAGATTTATAAGTTCTATTCTATTTGTTCTTTCATGGGAAAGGAAGTTGTGACGTTTGTTTTGTTTGGCGGGACAGGGGACTTGACGAGGAGAAAACTTGTTCCTGCTTTTGCTAATCTTGTTTATGAGGGGAAATTGGACGATGATTCTGTTTTAATTGGCGTTGGAAGAAGGGACTTTAGCGATGAGAGTTACAAGGACTTCTTGATTTCCGGCATTAGCAATGATGATGAGAAGAAACATATAAAGAAATTGAGAATAAAATATTTGAGAGGTGATTTTTCCAAGAAGGACGGCTTGAAAGGATTGCAGCCGCTTGTTAGTGTTTGTGAGCCAGGGAAGAAGTGTTCAAGAGTATATTATTTGGCGACGAGTTTTGAGTTTTTTGAGAATATTGTTAATGAGTTAGAGAGGTATGGATTGGATGACAAGTCAGGGGGATTTACAAGAGTTGTTTTTGAGAAGCCGTTTGGGACTGACTTGAAGTCTTCTATTGAATTAGATAAGGAAATTCATAGGGTTTTTGAAGAGGAGGAAGTTTATAGAATTGACCATTATCTTGCTAAGGAGACTGTTCAGAATTTGAGCGTCTTGAAATTTAGCAATCCTATTTTAGAAAGCACATTGAATAATAAGTATGTTGAGCTGATTGAGATTGTTGCTAAGGAATCTGTTGGTGTTGGGAATCGGCTAGAGTATTATAACGAGGCAGGAACTGTTAAAGATATGATGCAAAGCCACTTATTGCAAATGCTTTCTCTTTTGCTAATGGAGATGCCTTCTGAACTGAGCGCTGATGCAATACATGATGCTAAAGTGAAGGTGTTAAAGAAAATTCAGATTGCCGACGCTAAGGAGCATTTGTTAGGGCAGTATAAATCTTATCTGGATGAATTAAAAGAGAAAGGTCTTGTGGACAAGAAGACAGAAACTTTTGCCTCTGTTGTTTTGAACTGCGCTAATGAGAGATGGAATGGCGTTAAGATTGTTTTGAAGAGCGGAAAGAAAATGGCGAAGAAGTTCGGGCAGATTAAAGTCAGATTTAAGCAGCCGGAGTTAAAGGGCTGGAAAGGGAGTATGGTTAATGAGCTTGTGATTGGAGTTTACCCTAAGCAGGATGTTGATATAAAGCTGAATACAATTGATTTGAATTGCACTAATTGTGTTGTGCCTGTGAATTTTGAGTTCTCGCATGATAAGAAATTTGGGCCTAACACAATTAATGAGTATGCTGTTTTATTAGGAGAAGTTATGGCAGGGAATAAAACTTTGTTTGCGCGGGAGGATGAGGTTAAGGAGAGCTGGCGGATTGTGGAGGATTTTTTGAAGATACGCGATAGGGTTAGGTTTGTTAGGTATGATGATTGTACAGATCCTGAAAGTTAGGTTTGTTTTGTTGAATTGGACGTCTATATAGGAAGATATTTATTGTTGTTAGTTCTTCTGTAATTATGATAATTCCTGAAACTGAAAAAGTCTCCCAATATATTGAGCGTAGTGGGATTCTTAATAGTGCACCTGGAAGATATGAAGATGGTGTTGTTATCGGATATGTTTCTAGTTCAGGAGAGATTGAGACTTCTATTTTTAGAAATATGAGAGACTCTTGATTTTAGAAAAAGTCTGAGAGGAATCGAGTTAAAAAGTAGTATTGTTAGGCCTTGTGATAAAATGCCTTTAATGCTTTAAACTATTGAAACTTTGATTATCTTAACATCTTTTAGTGGCTTGTCGTTTTGGTCTGTTGGGAGTTTCGCTATTTTATCAATGACATCCATGCCTTGAACAACCTTGCCGAAGACAGGGTGTTTACCCTCTAAGAAATTGTTGTCTACTAAGTTTATGAAGAATTGGCTTCCTCCTGTGTTAGGGCCTGCATTTGCCATGCTTATTGTTCCTCTGTTGTTTTTATCTAAGTCTGTGTTAGTGAATTCGTCTTTTATTTCATAGCCAGGGCCTCCTGTTCCGTCTCCGCTTGGGTCTCCGCCTTGTATCATGAAGCCATCTATAACTCTGTGGAATATTATTCCGTCGTAAAATCCCTCCTCGACTAATTTCTGGAAGTTGCCTGCTGTTATCGGCATTTGTTCTGTGTAGAGTTCTATTATTATGTCTCCTTCTGACGTCTGGAGTTTTACTTTTGTTGTGCTTGATGTCATTGTTAATGCTAGAGCAATTACTGCTATTATGATTAGTGCGATTACGAGTATTTTAAGTGTTTGCTTTTTTATTTTCATTTAACCTTCCTTGTCTTCTGCTCTTTGAGCAGCTTAGCGAATTTACCGTTT
>CAZVKQ010000054.1:0-5080 GCA_964626985.1 Candidatus Woesearchaeota archaeon
AACTTATAACTTAGCAATTTCCCAAGAAGGAAAGCTAAGATTAATCTTGCAGTCATCACAAGGACAGGGCTATAACTGTATTTTAGATGGCTCATCAAATTTGCATGGCTCTGGATGGAAACATTTAGCAGTAGTTGTAGGAAGAAACTCTACATGTGATTCCTCTACAGCAGTATTCTATACAGACGGCGTCAAAGAAACAACAAATATAGTATCCCAAGATGTTGCTTCAAACATTGACTTAGACAACAATATTCCATTTAGATTAGGTGCACGAGTCGCAGTTAGTTCAACATCTGGAACAACAGTCGGAGGCTACCTAAATGGACAGCTAGACGAATTAAGAATCTATAAGAGAATTCTTTCTGCCTCAGAAATTAACGAATTATATTCCAAAGAAACTCAGGAGCCAGAACCTCCTCAAGAGAGACAATTATGCACAGATACCGACGGCGGATTAAATTATTTTGTTAAAGGAAAAACTACTGGTTATGAACAAAGTCCCATAGACCAGGATACTCTAGAAGATTACTGTGGTCTTGAGGAAGACAGTAAGGAAAAACTCCATGAATTTTACTGTGGAGCTGGCGAGAATATTTATAGTGAAGTTTATAATTGTCCAAACGGCTGCTCTGACGGAGTATGTCTTAACAAGTCTATCCCTCCCGCCCCAGTATGTCCATCAGGTTGCAGAACGCAATCAAACGAATGCATCCCATTCGGTTTCAGAATAACACAGAATAATGAACAGTTCTACTGTGATACAAAAGGGGTGCTCACAACACAGAAATCACTTAGTACCTACTGCCAAAACAACTTTGAATGCCTTTCTAACCAATGCCTTAACGGCCAATGCGTAGACATCCAGGAAAAAATAGAAGAAAGAGTTAGTTTCATAGGAAGATTCTTCTGTAGACTATTCCACCCATTCAGCGAAACAAACTACCAAGAGTGCCTAGCTAAGTTTTCCGGAAAAGAGCCAATCTGCGGAAACGGAATAGTGGAAGCAGGTGAAGAGTGTGATGACGGAAACACAATAAGTGGAGATGGATGCTCCCAATCTTGCACAAAAGAAGTAATCACACCAATAGCAACAGAAAATATCACAATAAAGAACTCGGGAAGCGATAAAATGACCTTGACATTCATAAGCCATGATTCAGGGTCGCCAACAACATTTACTTGGGCAAGTGCAAATATCGGAGGGATAAAATTAACAAACCAAGGCAATAAAATAGTCGTCGCAGAAAACCAGCCCGTAAACAAATCAGGATATGTTGTTCTTGGAAATGAGGACAATGGAGGGCTTTTCGAGATAATATCAATAACAAACTCTTCTTCGGGTTTTTCTGATGACTCCATAACATTGAAGAATGTTATGACTGGCGAGTCTATTACTTACAAGGCATCATCAGAGGGCATAATCACAACAACTATATTAGGGCATTCATATTTAACAAAGTATTATGGTGCATCTGATTCAGATACACTATCAAGGCAGGCAAGATTTGATTTCGAGACAGACAGCATAGGAAAAGATAAAATGATTGTATATCCCTCAATCCAAACTTCAAAAGGAGCAAAGATAATGCTATATGAGCCACTCTTCCCAGATCTAAACAATTGGGACGGAGAAGGGAATGTCCTTAACACAGTTCTAATCCCAGACGGAGATGGTTTCCTTGAAGTTTCAATACCTAGCCTTTCACCTGGAACAAATATTATATCTCCCGAAACAAGCGGACTAGAATTTAGCATTACTAAATATGCATCACGGCTGGATATTAATCTACATTACCCAGTAAACAGAGCAGGTTTCAACACAACAGGAATAATCATAATGGAAGAAAAAGACGACTTAAGCAAATATGAAGCAATGGTAGTAACTTTAGAAGCATTAGGAACACCCCAAGACAGTAGAGTGGGAGTATACGACGTAGAAACAACATCAACAGCTAAGTTCGTCCCAGTGGAAGGGGCAGGTCAAGGCATAACAAGAAAAATAGATTACTGGGGCTCAAGAATAACAATAGATTCTTCATATTCTCAACGTATAGCAGAGATTTCTTACCCAGACAATCAGGTATTTAGCTAATACTTCTCAATATACCTAACATAATCCTTAAATTCTCTCCCCTCTCCAAGTAAAAAATACCTTAACGCAACACTTGTCTTAATCATCCGAGTCATAATTTCCCTATCAGGAACTTTCCTTAAAGAAGAAATCCAGCGATTCTTCTTAAAGAGTCCAACAAAATTAAACAAAACCCATAACTGCGCAAGCACAACTGCAAAAGATTTCTTCGGCCTTTTAATCAGAAAACCTCCCAAAGTCAACAAATCAAGAAAATACCTAAAAGGAAGAATCCTGACCCAGGTCTTCTTGGAATAATTTTTAAAAAGAGGAATCCAATGATTCCTATGATGTAAATATTCCTTCCTAAACTCATACTCTTTCTTTCCCCAACTAGCACTTCCTAAATGATAAACAACAGAATCAGGAACAACTAAAACCTTATATCCTCTAAGCTTAATTCTCCAGCACAAATCAAGCTCTTCAGCATAAGCCTCAAAAGTTTCGTCAATATACCCAACTTCTCTAATAATATTCATATTCAAAAACAAAGCAGCTCCAGAGCCCCAAGAAATCTCTCTAATATCATTGTACTGTCCTTCATCATCTTCAACACTGTCAAAAACCCTCCCCCTGCACAAGGGGTATCCATAAATATCAATAAAACCGCCAGAAGCGCCGGCATACTCAAATTTCCTGCGTTCTTTCATTGATAAAATTTTCGGCTGTAAAGCCCCGATTTTAGAATCTCTTTCAGCAATTTCAACAAGCTTGCCAATCCAATCAGCCTGTTGTTCAGTATCATCATTCAAAAGAACACAATACCGCGCCTTAGATTTCTTTAACAAATCATTATTCCCTTCAGCAAAACTCTTATTCTTTTTATTAAAAACAAGATTCACCCAAGGATAATTCTCTCTAACAAAGTCAGAAGTCCCGTCATCAGAATTCTGATCAACAACATTAACAATAAAATTACCATATTTAACTTTCTGAAGAGAGTTCAAACACCTCTTCACATTTTCTTTTCCATTACGCGTAAGAATAATTAATTCAACTAAGGGCTCTCCCTCTTTTTGCTCACTCATAAAAAATCTCTGCCTAAATAATATTTAAGCATTATTGCACATAAACCACTATTTCTCAATTTTATATATTATAACCGCAGGTTGAGTTCCAGCATCATCAAAATAAAAGACCTTAACCATAGTCAGTTTTCCCTGAAGATTATTCTCAATATAACTAACTACTCTTTCATCAGGAGGATGAACACCATTCACAACTAAGTAATCAGATTCAGGTATGAAATCATTAAGATTATCTAAATCCTTCGGCCAGCTCTCAACTCTCCTTTCTGCATAATAAATAGTGTAAGGGTCAGCCCACTGCCCTATAATTAAAGAATCTTCAGGAGTATTCTCATTTATCCACAAAAACGCCTCCTTCATCGGCAGATAAGAAGTCTTCTTATTCTCAATTATCATTTTTCCAAAGCTCAGTTGAGAATAAACTCCAAACAAAAGTACACCAATAACCAATAAAAAAGCAAGAACTTTTGAGTATTTGCCTAAAAAATTATAAGCCCAGACGAATCCAATAGAAGAGAAAGCAAACAAACTAGGGAAGAGCATCATCAAATATCTATCCTCCGCAGCTTTTATTATAAACAAAAAGAAAACTAAAGAAACAATTAACAAAACAACCAAAAATAAATGAGACCTTAATCTTTTTATCTTATTTATAGAGTCAAATCCTAAGAAAAGCTCAAACAATATTAAAGCAAGGCCTATTAAAAAAGCTCCAGTAAGAGCGCTTTTCATTATATAAGGTATAAATCCAATAACATAAAAAGCAAATGGCTTCTCAGCAGCCGCAGCTGCATACTCTCCAACAGCAGGAAACAAACTTCCATACTTAAAAACATTATTCCCGAAAAAAATCAATAAAGGAATACTCCCAATAATTCCCCCAGCCCAAAAATTCTTCTTCAGAAGTATTTTATGCCTGTAAATAAATCCTAAATAAATCAAATAAACAAACCCTATCAGCCCATAAGAATACCTCATTAAAATAGCAAGGGAAAGGAAAAAAATAGACAAAGAAAAATGTTTCAAGTTCATATTCTCATAGCATTTAACAAAAAAGTAAATACTCGCCAGAGCAAAAAACAAGGAAGGAGTATCAGTCATTATTCTGACAGAATAAAATAAATGTATCCATATAACAGAGGCGATAAAAGCAGAGATAAGCCCGACTCTTTTGTCGTACAGCTCTTCTCCAATAAGATAAATAAGAAGAACAGATAAAAGCGACGGAATAAACTCCACAAGAATCAATATTCCAAAGTCACTAAAGTTAATTCTCAGCAAAGAGCTCCAAATCAAAGGAAGAAGCGGAGGTCTAATCAAGCTTTCAGAAATAACAAACCAGATATCATCCCATAATCCAAAAATCATATTCTTGGCAATTCCACCGTAAGCCAAACTATCCCACCAATGCGCCTGGTCTTTCGCAACATACAAAAAATAAGCCCTCACAAAAAAAGCAGTCAAAAGCACAAATACCAATCCAGCATTATACTTATCCTTTAAAAAAGATTTAATCTTCCTTTTCTTCTCTTCAATCCCATAATCAAAATCTTTTTCTGCCTTTAAAGCCCCCTCGCTAATTAATTTTTCCTCATCTTCCATAGAATCAATTACCTGCAAGTGTTTTTATTTGTTTTGTCACTTGAATAGTTTTTTAAATGATATTCACTCTACTTATCCATGAAAAAAGAGAGTGTTATTTCCTTTAGTATATACTTTATTATAGTTCTTTTATTTCTCATGGTCTCTGTCCTGGCAATCTCCCAAGGAAATGTTTTTGATCATATAATTTCAAATACTGTTCCTAAAACAAACAACCTTGAAATTAAAGACAATCTAGGAATAGATTTATTCTCCGGAGCCGTAACCTACTCATACCCTTTAATATCTCCGCAAGGAACAAACACCCTTCGGCCCC
>CAZVKQ010000054.1:5131-5411 GCA_964626985.1 Candidatus Woesearchaeota archaeon
ATTATCTTATTCCAGCCAAAGAACAAGTCAACCAGGAATAGTCGGATATGGCTGGTCAATAACAGAAAATTACATCCAAAGAGATACAAACCATACTTTCTCCAATATTTCAGATGACGAGTTCATATTAGTCATTAATGGAGATCCACATAACCTTATCTATGTTGAGAACGAGTCAAGATACCATACAGAAATTGAATCCTTCTTACATATCAAGAACGAGACCGGCGCGCCCAACGAAAAACAAGACTTCTGGATAGTAAAAACAACAGACGGAACA
>CAZVKQ010000055.1:0-4911 GCA_964626985.1 Candidatus Woesearchaeota archaeon
CAGCTTTCTTCACGCCGTTTGCTTTCAATATTTTCACAAGCTTCGGCTTTATTTTAGCTATTTGTTTGTTCATAAACTAGTTTATCATCCAACTCTTTTATACTTTTCTCCTCATTAAAAACTCACAACTTTCTTGGATTCTTTTTCATAGAAAGAATTATATTAAAAAAGAAATAAACTAAAACGGCGGCGGCAGAGGCGGCGGTCTCCCAAACTCCCCAATATCCTCTACAACAAAGTCCGTAACAGGCCGTGTATATTTAACACTTCCATACTTAACAAGCCCGCGAGAAATCAACTCCTGAAAGTTAGAAGCAAAAATTCCAAACTCTCTCCCATTATTAAAACTAGAAAGCGAGCCGTATTTAACACTCTTCACAGATTTAGCAACAACATAACTATTCCTTGAAACCCCCTTAACCTTAACACTAAGCTGTTTAGCAGGATTCCCGTCTATCAAGCCCCCATCGTCAAAAGTCCCATAAACATTATCTGCTCCAGAATTATAATTAACAAAAATACTGCTATCTGTAAAACTCCCTCCAGAACTAAAACTTTCAATCGTCCCGAAAGTATACAAATTCTTTACAACACTGTTAGTAACACTTGATTTAACCTTTATACTCTTAACATATCTCCCAGTTTCAATAACGCTGCTGCTCAAGCTTCCCCCAATAGAATACTGATAAAATTCCCCAATAAAAGAATTATTACTAACACTGCCCTTCACTTTAAAACTCCCGTTCCCAAAATTCTCAGCAGTCACGACACTCCCTCCGCTGACAAAACCCTTAACATCAAATTTATTAGTGCTTCCATTAACTGCTTCATACTCTCCAAAAAGAACCCCATAAAGTCTAACACTATCAGCCCCCCTAACTTCAACTCTCGCTCCATCCAGAATATTCTCCAACTTCACACTCCCAACATATCCAGTAACACTAACATCACCTTCAACATCAGAATCCTTCCCATCCAAACTCTTTAAACTTCCGATAACATCCAAGCTCTCAATATCAGCATTCCCTTTTATTTTAACAGTAGTCTTATCAGTTGTCCCGCTCAATTCCATAAACAAATCTTTTTGCGCGTCAATCTTCCATGTTCCTCTCCCAGACCCATTCAAACTAACTTTAACCTCGCCGCTATCACCAAAATAATTAAATCCTTCTCCAATAGAATTAGCATACGGACCTCCGTTTAGCAAAATCCTTTCTTCCAATGGCTCAAAAAAAATCTTTCCCATTATCCTAATTTACAAAATTCCTCCGAGTAAACATTATACCCTTTCCCTGTCTCTAGCTTAGAAACACTGCAATAACAATAATCAAAACCAGAAGAGTCCTTCCCGCAATACGAAGTCCCGCTATAAAATGCAACACCACTACAGCTATTCTTCTTAAAGTTATAAAGCAAGGGCTCGTCAATCTCGCAATTTCCCTTAACATCCTCAAAATCAACACTAGAGCTCGGAGCCCCAATTAAATTCTGCCCTTTCTTAATTCCCTCATTTCCCAAATAGCCGATATCGTCTGCTTCAAATTCATCCCCCTGAACAGTAAACTGGCAGCTAACTAAAGTCTTTACAAAATACCCCTGCCCGGGATATAAATCACTATTCCTGTCAACGCAAACATATTTCCCAGTATCAGGATTCAAATAAGCTAAGTTCGCTCCCCCGCAAGTCGGCCCTCCGCTGACTATAACACAATTTGAATTTAATTCATTGAATGTCACGCTTCCCCCTTGAGGTATCAAAGGCAAGGAGAATAAACTTGTCCCAGCCGGCAAATTAACAGTTCGGCTCTCCAATTCAATACAAGCCCCATTTGAACAGCCATCAGGGCAATTAACATTATTACCCCACTCCAAACAAGAATCAGAATCATAATTCCCGCACGTTTGTAAATTATTGCCACTGCATTGCTTCGCCCCTGAAGTTGAGCATTCATTAGTACAAGATTGAACACACACTCCATTTGAACAGCTCAAAGCTCCGCATTCCTGTTGCTTCTGCTTAGAGGTGCTTGAAGTGCAACTATTCCCAGAACATCCTCTTGTAACAAAGTCTCTATATACATCCCCGCTAAAACAATAGTTACTTCCTGTATATCCAGAAACACCACATTCCTCTTTCTTCTCTTCTTTCTGATTGCAAGAGTTATACCAATAAACATCATTATCAAAACAAGAGGAACTTGCGTGAGGCATACATGGTTGAGAATTGCATTGATTATCCGAGCATCCGTACTGACAAGTCACATCCCCTCCCCACTCTGAACAGTTATCTCCATCATAATTCCCGCACGTTTGTAAATTATTTCCACTGCACTGTCTTGAGCCAACAACAGAACATTCATTCGTGCAAGGTGGCGGAGAAACGCAAACCTCATTATTACAGCCCAAAGAACCACATTCCTGCTGTTTAATCTTATCAACACTCTCAATACATAATTGATTAGAGCACCATCTTGTAACATAATCTCTATAAACATCATCGTCAAAACAATAGTTACTTCCTGTATATCCAGTCTCGCCGCAATCACTATTAAGACTACATTCTACCTCAACACAATCTCCATTTGAACAGCTCAAAGCCCCGCATTCTTGAACCTTCACTTCTTCAACATTGCTATTACTAAAACAAGAATTAGAAGAGCATCCTTTATCAAAACAAGTCCTCTGTTTGTAAACATCTCCGCTCTTGCAATAATTGCTTCCATAATTTCCACAAGAATCATCACCGCACTCTTGTTTCTTATCTTCTTTCTGATTGCAGGAGTTATACCAATACAAATCGTTATCAAAACAAGAGGAACTTGTGTGAGGCGTACAGGAAGAAACACACTGTCCGTTTGAACATGTCTGTCCAGATGGACAATTAACAACAGAACTCCACTCCAAACAAGAATCAGAATCATAATTCCCGCAGGTTTGATAACCGTTTCCACTGCATTGCTTCGCCCCTGAAGTTGAGCATTCATTAGTGCAAGGCGGCGGAGAAACGCAAGCCCCATTACTACATCCATTAGGACACTCTTCCTGCTTCACTCCTTTCCCTTCTTCAAGACAAGCCTCATCATCTACACAACTCCTTTCAATATAAACTCTATAAACATCATTATCAAAACAATAATTACCTCCAGCATACCCAGAATCTCCACACTCTCCCAACTTTCCTCCCCTTTCATTACAGGAATTATACCAATACAAATCATTATCATAACAAGCTGTACGATAATCAGGCTCACAAATCACCGGATGCGTTTCCTCCCAAAACAATTTATACAGTCCAGCAACTGCCTTTATTGCATGGGGAATATTTGCTTCTGCAACTTTCTTTAAATTCCCAACATTTGCTTCCCCATTAGCTTCTATATCAGTATTCTCTTTTATAATGGTAATACTGTCTCCATCCCACAAATAATCGTAATCGCTACAAGAGCCGCCAAAACAATATAAATTTCCATTTAAGACCTCATAGAAATTATTCCCATCGTAATCATCGCTTGCAAAATGCTGTGTTCTCTGAGCAGTATAATAAAATAACCTAAAAAGATCGCTAGGATTAGATTTTACATTGTTGTCCCACCACGGCAAATTATTATAATCATATTGCTTCCCAACATAACTACTCCCCTTAAAATGTTTAAAGTTGTCCCCATCACACCAAGCATTATTAAGAATGCCCTCCCCACCACTAAATTCCTCATATTTATCATCTCCTCCAAAATTCTCTTCCGTACCAAATCCTGGATGAGGATCATTAAACGTATGTGCGGGAACAGCCATATCCTCCAATAAATGAGCAACTCTTCCTAAATAGTAATATGCCCTGCCTTTATCTCCGGCATTATAATAATTTATTGCTTTATAATAAAATGTTTGTGCCCTCTGATATGCACTCTCACATTCACCAGATGGACAAAGAGCATTGTTCAAACCATCGCTATAAGCCCCTCCCCTAGGACTATCTGGATTCCAAAAGTGCCCGAAAAAAGGAAGCCATGTTTCCTCCTTACATTTATCTTCTTCCCCCGCTCCTTCTATTATTCCTTCCCCAGTATTATAACAATCAGGATCCAAAGACACATCATAATTATGAATATAGTTATCAATCTCAGAATTGCTCCAAACAAATTTTGCTTGATACGCAATCCATTGGTGAACTTCTTTTCCTTCATCAATAGGGTACTTTGGCTCAGCAGAACTTTGGCTTATGTCAACAAAAACCGAGCTAGAAACTCCACAAGAATCCTTCTTTTTACATTGTGCTGGTTCCAAAGTTTTATCTTCACAAATCTCATTCTTGGCTGTACAATTATCCTTCAAACTAAAACAGTTTACATTGCCAAAAACACTGCACTGATAAACATTGCTTTCAATACACTCGCCATCAGCATGATCAGGATTAAGAGGGTTGCATGAACCTTTAGCTAAAGAATAATCGTCGCAAGTTTTATCAACACATTTATTACTCACACATTTTTCCCCAGAGCCACAATCAGAGTTTTCATCACATTCGTTACAAGCACCATTAGTGCACCCATTAGAACAATCCTGAACCTTCACTTCTTCAACATTGCTATTACTAAAACAAGAATTAGAAGAGCATCCTTTATCAAAACAAGTCCTCTGTTTGTAAACATCTCCGCTCTTGCAATAATTGCTTCCATAATCTCCGCAACTATCGCTCCCACATTCCTGCTTTTTATCCTCGCGGACATTACAAGAATTATACCAATACACGTCGCTGTCGTAACAAGAATAATAATCCTGGGACTGGCATTGAGGTTCACATTCTCTTGTGTTAGTATTCCAGTTTTCATTGGAATAACAGCATCCATCAAAGCTTCCCCCTATTGGACCCTTACACTGTAAGCCAGAGGAACACTCGCTGTTAAGATCGCA
>CAZVKQ010000056.1:0-4874 GCA_964626985.1 Candidatus Woesearchaeota archaeon
CAGCAGAAAGGATTTAAGGCGAGTGGATGGGAGTTTTTAGACGATTATTTAGAGCTGCATAAAAAAAGAGAGAAGGGAAGCAGTGATGCTACTGCAACTTATATTAAAGATTTAGTTGCAGGGAGGCCTGTTTTTGGGCATCCTTCCAGAAGCGGGGCTTTTAGATTGAGATATGGTGTTTCCAGAGTGAGTGGGTTTTCTGCGACTGCTGTTCATCCTGCTACAATGGGAATTTCAAATTCTTTTATTTCATTTGGGACGCAGTTGAAAGTTGAGAAGCCGACAAAGGGGTGTGCTGTTGGGATTTGTGATGAGATGGACGGGCCGATTGTAAAGTTGAGAGATGGAAGCGTCAAGAAGATTAAAAGTTTTGAGGAAGCGAGAAAGAGCTATGTTGATGTTGAAGAGATAATTTATTTTGGAGATATATTATTTCCTGTTGGAGACGTGATGAATAGGAATTTTGAGCTGATGAAGCAAGGGTATGTTGAGGAGTGGTGGGAGCTGGAGCTTCGGGAGAGAGGGTTTGAGGGGAAGATTAATAAGTTTGATGTTGGTTTTGATGATGCTTTGAAATATTCTAAGGAGTTTGGAATTCCCTTACATCCGGAGTTTATTTATTATTGGAAGGAGATTAGTTACGAGCAGTTTTTAGGGATTTTAGATTGGGTTGTTAGAGGGAGGGTTGATGGAGGCAAGTTGATTTTACCTTATAGCTCCGGGGATAAGGAGAGATTTAGAGTTGGAAAGAGGGCTTTGGAGTTGATAGGGGCAGAGCATGATGTGACTTTGGAAAATGTTGTTTTGAAGGGAGATAATGCTAAAGCGTTTTTGTTTAATCTTGGCGTTACGTTTAGAGACGGGATATTTAACGGCGAATTTGATAAAATTATGGAGAAAGTTAAATCAATGGGGAGCAAGGCGGTTTTGGAGATTGTTGATTCACTTTGTGATTTGAAGATAAATACAGAGAAGAAATCTGCTGATTTCTCTCTGTTCTTACCAAACCGAAATGGTTTGATAAGAGACAAGAGCGGGTCTTTTATCGGGGCGAGGATGGGCCGTCCAGAAAAAGCGAAGTTGAGGAAATTGACAGGCAGTCCGCATGTTTTGTTTCCTGTTGGAGAAGAGGGCGGGAGATTGAGAAGCTTTCAGGCAGCTTTTGAAATTGGAAGCGTAAGGGCAGAGTTTCCTGTTTATTATTGTGCTAAATGCTCCAAGGAGAGTGTTTATCCAAAGTGCGAGTTTTGCAACGAGAGATGCAAGAAGATGAAGTATTGCCGAGATTGCGGGAAGAATTACGACGGGAAGTGCGAGCAACATGGTTTTGTTCAGGAGTTTAAAGAGAGGAGGATTGACATAAGGGATTTATACGACAGGGCTAAGAAGAAAGCAGGCGTTAGAGCAGAGGAAGTTCCAATTGTGAAGGGGGTCAGGGGGACGAGTAGTGGAGACCATAGCTGTGAGCATTTAGGGAAGGGATTTTTAAGGGCGAAGCGTGGCCTGAATGTAAACAAGGATGGGACGATAAGGTATGATATGACTGAGATGCCATTGACTTTTTTTAAGCCGTGTGAGGTTAGGACTTCTATTGAGAAATTGAGAGAGCTTGGATATGAGAAGGATGCTTATGGAAAGATGTTAGAGGGTGAGGAGCAGGTTTTGAGATTGTTTCCACATGATATTGTTTTGCCTTCCTGTCCGGATAGTGCTGATGAAAGAGCTGACGATGTTTTTTTAAATGTTAGCAAGTTTGTTGATGACGAACTGAAGAACTTGTATGGGCTTGAGAGTTTTTATAACTGCTCTAAGAAAGAGGATTTAATTGGAGCTTTGTTTGCGTGTATTGCGCCACATATTTGCACTACGACTGTTGGGAGGGTGATTGGGTTTTCTAAGACGCAGAGCTTATTGGCGAGTCCTTTTATGCATGCTGCGATGAGACGCGACGCTGACGGTGATGAGGCGGCCTGTATGCTGCTGATGGATATGTTGATTAATTTTTCAAGGAAGTATCTGCCAGCACATAGGGGAGGGACGCAGGATGCACCTTTAGTTTTGAACATTCAGATTAGGCCTGGAGAGGTTGATGACCAAATTTTGGATTTTGAATGCGAGCAGTATGGGCTTGAGCTTTATAGAATGGCGGAGAAGGGAAAACATTCTTCTGAATTGAAGATAAAGAATGTAAAGAGCTTAATGAAGGAGGGCAAGAATGCTTTTGAGGGGATTGTTTTTACGCACGGAGTTTCGAATATTAATTCAGGGGCTTTGAATTCTTCTTATAAGAGACTGCCGACGATGAAAGAGAAGGTTGAGGCGCAGATGGGTCTTTGCAGGAAGCTTAGGGCTGTTGATACTTCTGATGTTGCACGTCTTATAATTGAGAGGCATTTTATCAGAGATACAAGAGGTAATTTGAGAAAGTTCAGTATGCAGAGTTTTAGATGTGTTAATTGCAATTCTATTTATCGGCGTGTTCCATTGTCTGGGAAGTGCTCTAAATGCGGGGGGAAGCTGATTTTTACGATTTCAGAGGGGAGTATTTTGAAGTATATGGCTCCCGCATTAGAACTGGCAAAGAATTATAGAGTTAGTGATTATTTGCTTGAATCTCTGGAATTGACAGAGATGTATATTCAGTCGATATTTGGGAAGGAGACGGAAAAACAGGAGAGTATTGGAAAGTGGATGTAATTCTTGTTTTTCTGTTTTGTTAAAAGAGGATACTTTTGCCGGGATGAAGAAGCAGGAATTGATTAATAGGTGGATGTGAGGGAGTTGGAGTGTGGTTAGGCAATAAGAGGGGTTGGGGGTTGTGGAAGAGGTTTTGAGGCTTTGAAAGTTTTTTATCCAGCAGCGAAAACCTCGGAGTTTAGTCCGAGGATGAGGCTTTCGCCGCTGTCTCACAAAGTCCAGACAAACCTCGGCTTTAAAGCCGAGGTAAAAATTCAAGGACTTTGTGATAAATGTTTTAGTTCATAGAGAGCTAATTTGTTTTTGGGCAAAACTTATTAAGTGCTGATTCTTGTTTTTATTATGGATGGCTCAAAAAGAGGTTTTGTGCTTGGTACGATTGGAGGTGTTCTTGGAATTGTAATAGGTGTTGTGTTTTTTGTTTTGATTATTTTAGGGCTTTTTGATTCCGGTGCGACTAGTACAACGCTTGGTTCAGCTACAGGGATTGATAAAGTTAAAGTTGGAATGTTTGTAAATTTGGGGTTTGGTTTTTATTTTTCTTTTTTGAGTGTTTGGATTTTGGCAGGAAGTTTTGGGATGAGATGGAGGGACAAGTTGAAGAGAGGAGCGATAGTCGTGATTGTTTTGAGTATTTTGAGCTTGAATATAATTTCTTTGATAGGAGGGATTTTAGGGCTTATGGATTCTAAGAAAGATAGCCAGAATGTTTTGAATTCTATTGGGAATATTAAGTCTTCTGGACAGGAGATGGTTAGGGTTAATGGGAGGGATAAATTACAAGGTAACAAGGCCTTGGTTGGGACAGAAGGGATTGGAGGAGTTGTTAAGGAGGATGAGGGGCAGGTGAGGATCCTTAGATAATCAGAAGAGATAAAAGATTATTGTTGGAACGATTAAAGCACCCATCAAGTTAATTCTTCTTGAGTTTGAGAGAATGCAAAAAATTCCTAATGATGTTGCAGTTATTAGAACGATAATTCCGAGATAGTTTGTAATTATTAGATTAAGGAGGATAAGAATTATGAGAGTTATAATTGATACAAGGAAGTAGGATATTTTATTTATATATTTTATTGAGAGTTTTGAGATGTAAATTCCGAGGATGAATGCAAGGATTGATGAGATGATAATTGTTAAGATTATAATTATTAAATGTGAAGTTGAGAGTTTTTTTAGAATTTCTTTTACTGCTACTGCTGAGCCGGTTCTTGTTTTGTTTATTGAGAATATTGTTATGAAAGAGAGAGCCATGACGACTGTGTTGATTATGCCGACGAGGAAAAGAAATGAGCGAGGATTAGTTTCTGTTAATTCTGATGCCAAGACTGCAGAGTGTCCGGAGCCCATTCCGGGAAGGAAAGAGGATAATGGAGCTGTTAAAGATGCGGCGAAGGAGGTTTTTACCAATTCTTTCTTTGGAATTTTTATAGAGGATAATTTTTGCAGAGATTGTTTTGGAATTTTATTTTTATTTTTAAGAGATATTATGATTGCTGATGAGCCGAATAGTCCTGTAAGGAGGGGGAGAAGCGGTTCTTTGACGGGAAGATTTAGGGTTAGGAAGCCGAGGAAACCTGCAAGTGTAAAAACAGTAAGAGATATTAGGAATTCTTCTTCTCTGAAAATTAGGTAAAGCGATGCAAATATTAAAATGAATGGTATTAAAGGTGCTGTAATTGAATAAATCTTTGGGAGAGCAAAGAGAAAAATTGGAATGAATATAATAATTATGGGAACTGCAATGAGAGAGCCATAGAGAGTTAGAATTATTGCTTCGTAGCCTTTTCCTTCTTGTAATAGTTGATGTCCTGGGAGAATTGAGAGGAAAGAGTCTTCTTCTGGAGCGCCTAGTAAAATTGAAGGGATAAAGTCAAGAAATGTGTGCGTTATTGACATTGCGACTATGAAAACTACTAGGGCTATTATTGGGATTGCTTGAGTAATTGCTAGAGAAGAAGTTAGAATTGTTGAGATTAGATTTATGTGCAGGCCGGGGAAGAGGCCTGTGAGAGTGCCTGCCATTAGGCCGAGGATGAGAGCGAGGGAAATTTCCAGTAACATTAATCAATTAGTTAAGTAGTAATTATAAACGCTCGTAGAAATCCTCGGATTTTAATCTGAGGTTATTAGCGAGGATTTCTCCGGCGGTCACAAAACCCGAACAAGCCCCACAC
>CAZVKQ010000057.1:0-4753 GCA_964626985.1 Candidatus Woesearchaeota archaeon
TTCAAGCGAAACCCCTATAGATGAGGATAGTATTTTTTCTTCTTTGGTTAAGAATAAAGTTATATCACAAAAGATGGGGGAGATTGTTAAGGAAATGAAAGGATTTAGAAATATACTTGTTCATAGATATGGGGAGATAAATAATGCTGAAGCTTTTGAGAACATTTCTTCAGGCTTAAATGATTTTGAGAGTTTTATGAAAGAGGTTAATGATTTTGTCGTGAGTTTCAAAAGAAAGCTCAGGAAGAGGTAGATTTATATTTGTAAAGGTTTTATTGATTGTATGTTTAAGAGAGGGCAGATTTGGGATACTTTAGTTCCTTGGATAATTGCGATTGCTGTTTTAGTGATAATTGTTGTTCTTGCTGTTTTGCTGAAGGATAAGCTGATTGATATGGGCTCTTATTTGAAGGAGTTGTTCAGGAGTTAAGATGGAATTGAGTGTTGGAGAGATAGTTAAGATAGTGATTGCGGTTTTAGTTGTAGCTGTTGCTGTGCTTGGGATTTATATCGGCTTTAGGAATTATATTCTTCCGTATTTTGAGGGGCTGGGGCCTAGCGGAGACGCTGCCGGCTTGGCTTTAATGTTTTTATCTGGGAGGCGAGATGAATAGAAGAGGTTTTTTGCTTGGAGAAACTGCTGTCAAAGTTGTTGTTGCTATTATTGCAATAATTTTATTGATTGCTTTGTTAGTCAGTTTGTATGCAACTTTTTCCAATAAAGATGAGTTATTGAAGGCGGAGGCGACTTTGAATAGTGTTGTTGAGAGAGTTGGGAGAGTTGCTTCTGACCCAAATACCAAGAGCTTGAATTTCTTTCTGCCCAATCCCAAAGACTGGCTGTTGTTGTATTATGAGAATGGAGAGCCGTCTGCCTGCGAGGGAGAGAAGTGCTTATGCGTTTGTGATACTCCGGGTGTTTTTGGAGGGACGCAGGCTAATAATTGCAATAAGGTAGGGATTTGCCAGAAGGTTTCCAGAGATATTATTTTTGAAGGAGAGGTTAAAATTCCCGCGAGCATATTAATTGAGGAGAAGCCAGAGGGGATTGAGATTTCAAAATGAACATACGAGGAGAGATGGAAGAGTTTGTGAAAATAACATTGTGGATAGCCTTTATTGTTTTAGTGCTGGGAGGGTTATATTTTTTAATAAAGAGTTTTGGAATACTCGGTAATCCTCCTAAGATAGTCTCGATTTTTCGTTAGTTTTATAAACAATCTTTTATTTCTCTGTTTAAGATGATGCAAGTTTATTATATCCTTTATGGAATTTACTTTTTTCTAATTATCTTAACGCTCGTAGAAATCCTCGGATTTTAATCCGTGTTATTAGCGAGGATTTCTCCGGCGGTCACAACCTCAAGAATGCTGACACAAGAGAATTGCTTGCAATTCTCTGTGCAGAGAAATCCATAAAAGATTTCTCTTGCAATCGCATTCTTGACGGCATTCAAAGTCCATTGGACTTAAAGATCAAAGATCTTTAATACATTCAACTGCTAGGCAGTTGAAGTCTTTGATGAACCCGAACAAGCCCCACACTCAGAGATTGAAAATCTCTGATACATTCAACCTACAAACTTTTAACAAAAGTTTCTAGGAGTTCAAAACTTGAGGTAGGTTGAAGTCTTTAGTGTGGGGTTAAAAACCAGGAGGGTTTTGTGACGATTAGAAAACCTTAATAACGGAATTGTATTTCTATTTTTATGATTGGAAAAAGAGGGGAGTTGACGAGCAGGCAAATTGTTATAATTAGTATTTTGATAGTGAGTTTTGCTGTGATTTTGATTTTCTTTTTCACGCTGAATTTGAGGGGCGGGATAGATAAGGAGAGCTGCAGGAATAGTGTTTTATTAAGGGGGACTCCTTTGGGAAAGGCGACCAGCTTAAATTGCCAGACACAGGATGTTTGCATCAGCAAAGGAGAAGGATGCAAGGAGTCTTTGAGAGATACTGTAGAGGTTAAAGTTGAGAATAAAGAGCAACTGCTTGATGAGCTTGGGGATTTGATGTATGATTGCCATTGGCAGATGGGGGCGGGGAAGGTCGATTATACTCCAACAAACTGGGGGAAGGACAGAAATTATTGTGCTATTTGTGATAGGATTTATTTTGGGGATGATTTAAAGCAGGACACTTTTTTGTACAATATACCTAACAAAGACTTGTTTGATAGTTTAGAAACTAGGAAGATTCCTAATGGTGATATAAGTATTTTACAATTTTTATATGGTGTTAGCAGTTTTAAGAATATTGAATCCGATGATGAAAATTTGGAAGCTTTTTTGAATGTGCCTTTTGACTTCAGGGCTCCTCAAGGTTATACAATTGTTACTGGATTAAGAAAAGATAGTATTTTTGGAGGAAGGATAGGAGGGGTGCTGATTGGGATTGGAGGAACTGTGGCAGGTACTGCTATTGTTATTGTGGGAGTTGTGGGCGCTCCTTTTACTGGGGGAACTTCTTTAGGTTTGACCCCCATAGGTGTTGCAACAATTGTTGGTGCTGGTGCTGTTGGAGGTATTGTTGGGTATAACGTGGGTGCTTGGGTTGAGGGGCCAGGGGACACCAGTTTACTTCCCCCTTCCCTTTTGATAAATGATCAAAAGTTTATTGAGGATCAATTTAATTGTTATCAGTTTTCAACATTGGCGTAAAATGGATAAAAAGGGTGTAAATATTTTGATGCAGAATGTGGTTTATGTAGTTTTAGTTCTGGCGTTTTTTGCTATATTGTTTGCTTTTGTTGGGCTTAAGGCGTCTGACGGGGCTTTGTTAGAAGAGAGAACGGCGAAGAAGATTGCCTTGATTATTGATACGGCTTCATCCGGAACTAAAGTTAGCTTGAATGTTGAAGATGTTTTGGAGAAGAACGACGGCGTTGTGAATCCCATTGTTATTAGAGATAATGTTGTTAGTGTTAAGTTGAGTGAGAAGAGCGGATATAGTTATGGGTATTTTTCTGATAATAATGCTGCCTATAAATTGGAAGGAGGGTTTTTAGAATTGGAGATACGATGAATAAACTTGGGGACGAGAGAGTTTTGAGCTTGTATTGGTTTGTGATGTTTGTTATAATTACTATAGGAGTTGTTTCTGGTGTTTTAATATTTTTTTCAAACATGATTGATGTTAGAGAGGCAGAGGCGGGAATTTTGGCGGATAGAGTTATAGATTGTTTTGTTGATGAAGGGAGATTAAATTCAAAGTTTGGAATTGTCAATGAAGAGAATTTTGAGAGCGAGTGCGGTTTTGTTTTTAGTGATGGGGCTTATGATTATGGGGATGAGGGACAGTATTTTGTAGAAGTTAGTTTTGACGGCTCAAGCATTTTGTATAATTCTAAATCTGAATCCAGATTTAAGGGAGTTTGTTTTGAGGATGATTCTACAAAGAGAATTCCTATTTGTGTTCAGAGGAGACTGATGGTTTTGGATTCTAACGGAGAGTTTGTTTTGTTGTATGTTTTAGCTGGGATAGACAAGGTGCAGCAAAATGCTTTATAGGAAAGGACAGATAGGCGAGACGACGACTTGGGTAGTTGCGACTATAGTAATCTTTTTTGTTGTGTTTTTGTTTTTGTATTTAGTTGGGATTATTGATAATTTTACGATTGAGAGTGAGAAGTTTAAGGGCGAGCTTTCTGGGATTGCCGGGAAGGAGATGCTGTTTGCTGTTTTATCGCGGGATGTTGAAGGGCGGAGTGTTTTGGAGCTGATTAAGTCTGAGGAGTTTGGTTTAGCTAGGGGAAGTGTTGAGGATTCGTTGTCTGTTTTTTCTCAAGATGGTTTTACTTGTGATTTTTATGTTGTAGGTTTTCCATTGAAAGTTGAGAACGGCGGTTTGGGAGAAGAGATAATCTTGAATGTTGACGGAAAGGAGGTTGTTTTGAGATGTTAAACCGCCGAGGAGATATACCAATTGTTTTGCTTGTTGTTTTGACAGTGGTTATATTTGGACTGATGCTGATATTGTTTTTTGTTGTGGGCGAACGAGCGAAAGGAGATGTCAAGGGATTTGAGAAAGTGCAGGAGTTTAATTCTATTGTTGAGGGGGCTGAGTTTGTTGGAGGGAGTTTGGAGGGATTGAGTGTTGAGAAATTTGAGGGCGGATGGTATGGTTTGAAGTTTTGGGATAAGAAGTTGAAGATAAGGGTTGAGGAACTTGGGAGATAGGATATAAAAGTTTAAATAGATTATTTGGTTTTTACTAAGATGAAAATGAGGATGGATAAACGTGGCGATTGGATGACTGACCGTATGTCAGCTGCTGATCCGTATAAAAGGGTATGGATTTTTGGAATTTTTAAAGTAGTTTTGTTCTTTATTGTTTTGGCACTTGTTTTTGTTGCGGATAGATATTTTGGAGACTTTTATGGATCGACTGTTATTAATGTCCTTCTTTTAATTTTGGGGCTTATGTTTACTTTTCAGAGAGGAGATATAGTTAGGAGATTAATTGGAATTGTTGCTTTGTTTTTTGGACTAGTTGGATTTTTGCCTTTGATTGGACCCTTTATTGAGTTAATACCTCTTGTTGGGAATTTGACTAGTTCAGCGTTTGTTGAGAGACTTGGACCAGAGTCATTGTATAGGTTTGCATTTTTGGCCATATTGTTGTTTTATTTTTTCTTTAGAGGCCGCCCTAGATATCCTCCAGGGTACTGAGGTGATAGGAAGAATTTTATTTATAACGTAGAACATAAATAATTGAGCAGCCATTTATGTTCCGCGAATACGTCAAGAATGCTG
>CAZVKQ010000058.1:0-4540 GCA_964626985.1 Candidatus Woesearchaeota archaeon
CGTTTTATGCAATTGAATTCTTGGAGAGTTTTGACAAATTATCGCGCAAAGAGCAGGATAAGGTTATAATTCATGAATTGATGCATATTCCTAAATCGTTTGGCGGAGGGATTAGGCATCATGATTTTGTCTGCGAAAGGAATGTTGAACTGCTGTATCAGAAGTTTGAGAGCTTGAAAAGAAACATTTAAATATGTGTACTCATACTATGTACTCATGGGAAGTGTGAATATATCAATAAAGGAAGACGCGTATAGATTTTTGAAGTCGTTGAAGTCTGGGAATAAAAGTTTTTCAGATGTTATCTTGGAATTTAAGGATAAGAAGGGAAGCAAGGAGGCGGTTTTGAGATTTGTTGGTGTGTTAAAAGATAAGAAAGATTGGGATTTAATGGAGAAGAATATGGGGGAGTTTAGGGAGGAGTTTGAAGAGAGAACAGATAGGATTGCTAAATACATGGAGGAGGCACGGAAAGAGGTAAAAAGGAAAAATGATAGGGCTTGATACTACTGCTATTATAGATATATTTAAGGGGGAGAAGAATATAAAACAGCTGCTTCAGAGATTAAATGAACAAATTGCAAGCACCCAGATTAATTATCAAGAGGTTTTATTCGGACTAGATTTGGTTGATAATGTGGAACATCAACACGAGAAAGAATATTATGACAGTTTTTTTAGAAATTTAAGATATTTCTCTTTGGACGATTCTTCTGTTGTTAGTGCATCTGAAATTTACTGGCAATTTAATAAGTTGAATAAAGAGATTGGCAAGTTTGATTGTATGATTGCTTCTATTTTATTGGAAAATGGCGTTAGTAAGATTATTACCAGGAATGTGAAGCATTTTGAGGGCATTAAGGGATTGAAGGTTATTTCTTATTGAGCGTAGGAGAACAGAATATTGCTGATTCTTCAGTAGGAGAAATGCTTATAAAGATGTTTTTTCTTATTTGAAGATAATAAAAGAGGAGCAATGGTGCATAAGAAGTATACTTATAAAAAGGGGAGAAAGTACGGGCCTTATCTTTATGAGAATAAGAGAGTTGACGGGAAAGTTGTAACTAGTTATCTTGGGAGAGAGGCGAGGAATGTTGAGGAAAAGAGTATTAAGTGGGTTTTTTTCGCTATTGGCATTTTAGCGGTTCTCCTACTTTTTTTTGCTTATAGTGATAAGATTTTTCTGGAGCCGACGGGGCGCGTTACTGTTGATACTAAGTTGAGCTATGAAATTGGAGAGCAGATTGAGGGAGAGCTGAAATTTAACATAAAAGAGGGAGAGTTAGTGCCGATTAATTCTAACGTTTTAGTTTCTTTGGGTAATCAGTCTGTGGAATATGTTTTGGGCGAGCTGATTAGGGAGGAAATTTTGAACGGCTTGTTTTATGCAGAGGGTGTTCAATTGCAGGGGGCGGGAGAGGGGTATGGTGTTGTTGGGCAGAGATTAATTTATCCTGATGTTGAGTTTGACTTGAGAATTGTTTCTAAAGATAAGAAGGAAAAAGAAGATGCAGAGAAAAAAGAGAAAGAAAAAAAAGGTATTACTATTAGTGTTAATGAGACGGAGAGGAATGAAACTGTTGATGAGGGGAATGAGACAGAAATCTTAGAGGGTAATGAGACAATTGTTGAGGAAGAGGGAGAGGTAGAGTTAAATGAAACAGATGTGGAAGAGATTGAGAGCAATGAAACAGAAGTTGAGAGTAATGGGAGTGTTGATAGCGGCGAAGAAGAGAGAATCAAGGAGGAGAAAGAAGATAAAGCTAAAGAGGAGAAGGAAAAAGAAACGAGCGAAGCTGAATCCAAGAAAGAGGAAGGCAAGGAGAAAGGGGCTGAAGCAAGCAAGGAGGGTGAGGCGAGTATTACAGGGGGTGCGATAGGAGAGGAAGAGTATTTCTTACATGTTGTTGTAAATAAGGAGAGAGATTTTGTTTACGGCATTGAGAAGGGGCAGACTGCGGAGATTATTGAGGGAAGTGTAAAAGTCAATGGGCAGGAAGTTGGAGATACTGCTGTTAAGTTGAAAGTTAATGAAGAGCAGGTTAGCGCGACGACAGAGTATTTTATAAGCGAGGAGGGATTTGGCGAGGAGTTCTTGGGAGAGTTTGCTTTGGCTTTGAGAGTTGACATGGATGATATTAATTTTGTGGCACAAAATGGGACTTTGAGCGTGAGATTAGTTTACAATGATGTCGAGATTGCTTCGCAGAGCGAGGAGATTAGTATTGAGGCGGCAAAGAAGAAAAAGGAAGAGGTTGTTTTGCCTAATGTTACTCTTGCCAAGAATATCAGCTTGATTAAAGAAATTCCTTCGGTAAGAATTTCTCTTGGAGGGAGCGCAAAGATTGACTTGAGCAGTTACTTTTCAGGGGCTGATAGTTACAGCGCTGATATTTTGAATATAAGTGAGAGTATTGAAGGGGATGTTTTGACTTTAATACCTGATGAGGGCTTTAGCGGAGCGAGGATTGGAAGAGTCAGGGCGTTTTCTGATGGCGAGAGCTTGGACAGTAACGAGTTTACTGTTTTGGTTTCTTCCGGAGCTGTAAATATCAAGAATTCCAAGGAGAAGATTGTTGTCGGGAAGAAAGTTAAATGGGTGAAGAATGTTAGTTTAGACGCGCCACAGAGCTTGATTGTTGAGCTTCCTGCCAACGCAGAGAATATTACTGTCAAGAAAATTCAAGAGGGTGTTGAGAGCGAGGCAGCTGCTACTATTAGTGGTTTAGTGACGATTGATATTGAATTGGAAAGGGAGCCTGGGATATTCAGATTCTTTAAGAAATTGATTAGTGCTATTACAGGAAGAGCTGTTACTGTAGATGAGGTTAGTCAGAGTGTGGAGGTTGTTTTAGAGGATGATGCTGAAGAGTATTCAATTGAGTATGAGACAGAGGCGCCGGACGCATTTGAGGAAGATTTTGGGGGCGGGAAGAATGTTGTTATCTCTGGGCCTGACGAAGTTCAATACAAAGATGTTATTGCATTTACTTTGCTGAATGGGAGCTTGGACGCTGCTGACGAGAGCCTGATAACTTTGTATTGGCTGAATTATGAATTTGATAAGACAGATATTGAGATTAAGGAAGTTTCTGAAGTTCCTGAATTTGAGGAGGTTGAAGATGTTGAGGAATTGCTCTTACAGGGAGGGGTTATTGAGGATTCTGTGGATGAGAATGTTAGTGTTGTTGAGAGTAATGAAAGTGAGATTATTGTTGGAGAAGCTAATAATTCTGGCATTAATGAAGGGGGGGGGGGGGGGGGGGGAGGTAGGGGGGGGGGGGGGGGGGGGGTGGGTGTGGGGAATAGTAGTGAAGAGGAGTTAGTTGGATTGGGCATTAACTTTAATGTTTTAGAGAATAAAAAGGAAGAGGGCGCGATAGATTTGTATAACAATAATAAAAATAAGAAGGAGGTCTTTGATATGACCTCAAAAGCATTGTTGGTAATGCATATTATCTTCACAGACTATAATGTAAGTGGGATATTTAACTATTTAAGTTTTTCTATTTTTGATAGTGTGGTGGATGCCCCGGAAGCATTGTCGGTAATGCAGCGGTTTGATACACCGCGTCTACACAGACTTGCAGGTTCGACTCCCGCACGGGGTGCCACCACATCCCAAATTGTTAATTTGGGAATTCCCGGCGAAATTTTAGCTGGAACAACAACAGGCAGTTTTATTACAGGAAGAGCTATTGATGTTCAAGTTGAGGGTGAAGCACCTTCTGGAAGCGAAGATAGTTCTGAAGTAAATGGCGATTTAGATATTAAAGTTGAAGATGGGACTGTTGAAAGTGCTCAAACTAATGAGTCAACACAGTCGATAGAAGAGAGTGCGCCTGCTGTTAATGAGCTATCTACTCAAGGTTTGGGATTGGAGGATGTTGTCATAGACGGAGAGATAAATTTTGTCGGTGTTGAGGGCATTGATTATATGAAACAGGAGGTTCCTTTTGATGCATATGATTTAGACGGAGACGGGAAATTTGATTATATGGAGTGGGTTGTTCCGCATTTAAGCACGCAGGTTTATCAGCTTATTAATGCTAATGTCAGCACTAATGTTACAACTGAATTGAATTATTCTCATTTACAGATAAATGATGCCGCTCCCTATGACCAATTAGTAGCATATTATAGTTTTGACAGGGACGACGATGCGACTGCTTATGATTTTACAGGGAATAATTTTGATGGAACATATACGGGAAGTGCTGTATCTAACGATACAGGATGCATGGATGGTTTTGGAAGTTGTGTCCATATTATTTATGGAGAGTCAAGCAAGATAACATTGAATAATTTAACAAATCTTGATGTGAGCAACTTTAGTGTTACTGCCTGGGTTTATAAAGACGATACTAATACTAATGTTAAGAGCTTTTTTACTGGTTCTTTTGACGGGAGTTCGGGCACTGAAGCAGTTAGAATGCTTCATACTACTGGCAGGATAGCTGTGATAAATAGCTATGATGTGTCTATAAATACTGCTAGTTGCCCTAATCCTAATCAAGCATGGCAGTTTGTTGCTTATACT
>CAZVKQ010000059.1:0-3572 GCA_964626985.1 Candidatus Woesearchaeota archaeon
CACTAGGAAAGTCAATCTTAAATGAGCCAAAAACAGGATCAACAAACGAACCGCCTTCAGTAATAGAATCAACCTCGCTGGCACTTGCAGCAACTTGGAAGATTAACTTGCTTACATTTCCAGGGTAAGTTGTTTGAGAATCACTACCATCCCTAAATTGTACAGTTGTTCCATCAATTATGTCATCATCTGCTCCCACTTTAATTTCAGTAGCGTCTTGAAGAGTCAACTTTGCAGAACCAACAGTAACCTCTGCACTTATTTTGCTAAGAGCAGTTGATTCGTCTGCATTTGTAACAGAAACTTCAACACCCTTGATTTTCTTAGAAGTGTCTTCATTGATTTCTTTCTGCTCACTGCTTCCAGCACTATCAGTTAACTTTATTGTCGCAGCAGTATCAGTAGCAGCTACTAGCTCCACAGTATACTCTTTAGTGTCAATAGTTACTGTTTCAGAAGGATTGCTTACCGAATCAAGAAAGACAGTTTCAGCTGATTTGAACAAAATCAGCTTAGTTGTAGTTGTTGCAGAACCCACTTTATATTTCTGCCCGAACAATATCAACTCTTCTCCCTGTGAATCAGCATGAGTAAAGTTAACAGGCTCATCAAATATAACTGTTGCGTTATAAACATATTGTGTTGTAGCAGTAGTACCCAATTCTAACTCAATAGAAGGGTCATCTTCATCTGTAGGCTGTCTAGCAAAACTTACCTGTGGATTCTCTCCCGTAGTAATTCTGTATTCTACCTTTGCGCTCACATCTCCCTCAAAGGAGCTATCCTTTAAAACTATTGGCAATTCAGTATCTGTTACAGTCTCTCTAACAGATTTTAAGCTATTATTAAGCCAAACCCTTGAAGAGCTAGTAAATAAAGGAAATGCCTCTCCACTTATGCTAGCAGTAGTTGTTGTACTCCCGCTCGCAGTTTGAGAAGCAAGGTTTGATGATAACTTATTGGTTATGTCAGTTACAGCAGCAAGATCACTCAATGCAGCATTTGAACCGTATACAACAGCAACATTTGCCGCTCCTCCTTGAACGAACGGAGCAGGATAATTTGCTGCAGCAGCCAATCCAAACGTAGCACCTACCATTAATGCACTACTTGCAACAGAAGCAATTTTTCTAAAGTTTATCATATTTTTTAACCTCCTTTTTCTTATTAAAATTGGCAGTCCCGCAAGACCCCTCTTAGAGGAAATCACTCGTCAGCGATTCGCCTTTTCATTAAGGATAGTTGATAAACTCGCAGACCCTTTAAAAAGCTTTCCATACTTTTTTGCAAACTCCATATAACTGTCGAGAAGACTTTATATTTTATATATAAATCTTATGTTACTACAATAAAATTAATTTAGCTTCAAAACCTTAAAAGTTAAACAATTAAATTGATATATGGTATTCTTAAACATATATATTCGCAATAAATAAAAGCAAAAAATTTAAATATCAGGGCAACTACAAATATCTGGTTAATAAAACCAGATATAAAGCAATATGGCATCCAAATATAAGACAAGAGAAGTAACTATCGTCGACAAAAGCGGCGCTTTCAACGCTTTCTTCAAGAGATTTGCTGAGGAAAAACAAGAATATGACTTTGAAGGATTAAAAGCATTAAGAAGACTCTTAAATAATGAGAAGCTTAGAATTCTTCATGTAATAAAAAACAAAAACCCTTCTTCAATCTACGAATTAGCCAAAATACTAAACAGAGACTTTAAATCAGTAGTTTCTGATATCAAGCTTTTAGAGAGATTTGGTTTCATAAACATGCTATCAGAGCGCTCTGGAAAAAGGCAGCGGCTAAAGCCTATAGTAGTCATAGATTCTTTATATCTCCAAATAAAGATTTAGTAGCATATCTTAAACGAACTTTCAATACTGCCGGGAAAAGCAGGCCTTGATACTAAGGAGCCTCTGAAAGAATCACCACACTCGCCTTTCTCAAAAGTTAAAATCCCTTCTCTTGTAGCTCCTGACTTATAAACTGCCTCAAAAATATAGCCCTTTTCACTTTTATCAGCCCCAATATCCCAACTTAATTCCAACGCTTCGCCAATAGTAGAATTCAACTCTTCACAAGCACTCTTCCCGGAAATACACCCTGCTCCAGAATAACACTTCTCAAGCAGCTCCCCGACATCAGAAAAAGCAGGCTCATAGCTGATCGCGCATTCACTCGTCTGCTCCATCAAGCTCTCTAAAAACTGGGAAAGCTCAACACTCTCAAATTGCCCTTCGCTAGGCCCCTGCCTAATCAAGATGCCAAGAAACACTAAAAATATAACAGCAACTAAAATAATAATCACAACAAATCCAACAATCTCCTCCTGCCCTCGTCTATCAAAGCACCCTTTATTTATCTTATCCATTCAAAGCACCTCCTGAAGCAACAACCCTCCCTAACTCACACTTAACATAGCCCTCAAAAGACTCTTCCCATCTGCAGAGCGAAACAAAAGAGGAAACCGTACTACCAAAATCCTCGCTCTCAATCAATGTAATAGAGCCGCAGTCAGGATAATTAAACTTAGTGCATTCCCCATCGCGCCCAAGAGCCTCTATTTTCAAATAATCAAAATTCCAAAACCCGTCATAAGCACTGCTTTCCTTCAAAATCAAAACCTTGTCCAAGTCAATACATCCAGCACAATCATCAGGAGTATAAGCAAATTCCGCACTGCCGGAAAGAGCCCTTAGCTCGCCCTTTGCCCGCTCGTCTCCAAGTTCAGAAGCAGTGTTCTCTAAATTGCTCAATCTAATAGAAAAATAAACCAAAGCAACCAATACAAAAAAAACCATAAGCGCCACTAATACAAACGCCATCTGCTGTATCTTCAGCTGCCCTTTCTTGTTAAAATAATCTGCACACCAAATTTCTATTTGCATTTTCAAGCTCCTTCGCTTCTATAGCAGCAAATCCTAAATTAAACGAGCCTCTCTCTTCCGTTTCCAACGCTGCTTCAGAAAAGCTCTCAAGATTTCCGATAATATTTGAAGAGCCGCACCCCTTAACAGATAAATACTCGCTTTTCTCTTTCAACAAAAGAGCAATCGCAGAAGCCCTTTTCATCAGCCTCGCGGTATGGCATTCATAAATCTCCCTATCAGAAAAAATAGCTCCATAAAGCAAACCAGCTCCCTCATAATGAACCGGCTCTCCGAAATTCTTTTTAACGCTTCCACTCAGCTCATTTCCTAATCCTCGGCTGACTTCAACATCGCAATCCCTTCCGGAAACTCCAAAGCAGACAATCTCATCATTAGGTGAGCATTCAGAAATGCTGTCAGCAATCTCAATATCATCCAACTTCAATTTTTCAACTTCTGATTCAATTTCACTAAAAGGATTAACAAAACAATATTTATCATCAGAACTTAAAATATAAGTCAGAGAGCCGATTCTAAATGGGAACTCAAACGGCTTTGAGAAAATCACCGCCTCCTCGCCTTCAAAAACGCTTTTTGAAAAAACATATTTATTCTCAAATCTTGAGGCAACTCCCTCGTCCCCAAACTCTTTTCCTATATTAGACCTGCTGGAAATGCTAATCTCCTGCTCTC
>CAZVKQ010000059.1:3582-4373 GCA_964626985.1 Candidatus Woesearchaeota archaeon
ATTTCCTGCTAAGTTGCATCTATTAAAAACTCGCGTCTCAACGCCGAAAGAAATCATTGCTTTTTTCGCCTCGGCCAAATCGTTTTCAATAGGGCTAAGCAGATTAGCAAGCTCTGCCCCTGTCTCTGTATTTTGCACAAATTTCTCTGTCTCTGTCAGTTTGCCGACGGCAAAAATCGCAAGAACTATTATAACGCCCCCAACAAGAATGGCAAAAAGCCAGGCAAATCCAGACTCAAGCCCCCGCCTATTTGCAAATCTATCCATCTTCAATTTTAACAAGAGAATCACCACTTCCCTTGCTCAATTTAACCTTCAGCTTTCCATTAACGCCTTCAATACAAAAGAAGCCGCCAATCTCAACTCTCTCTATATTAGTAGAAGCAAGTTCAACATCACAGGACTTAGAAAAAGGATACAGATAAACATTTCTTTCAAACTCAACAAACTCCTCTCTCAATTCGCTCTGCTTTGCCCTGTCAACTCCATCAGAGTTGGAATCCAAGTCTCCAAAACAAACATGCGTTATCCCAGATGGGAGCTTCTCTTCATAAAAACCCTGATAAATAGTTGACCTCCATGCCTTGTCAACTTCATCCTGCAAGCCATCATATAAAAGCCCGGTGTCAGTACAGCTTCCCAAATTCAGGAACTTAGCTATAACAAAAAAACCTACAGCCAAAACCACAGCTATTAATATGACAGAAAATATCATACTAAAAGACATTCCAAAAATAGTCTGCCCTCTTTTATTCATATACTTATTTAACAAAAACAATAATTAAATCTTT
>CAZVKQ010000060.1:0-4315 GCA_964626985.1 Candidatus Woesearchaeota archaeon
TTGCCGCAATTCATCTACGAGCTAAAGCAGATAGATTTCTTGCGGATCAATTAATTTTGCTGTTGTTTTTTGTTATTAAAGGAATGTCAGGTTCGAATTTCTGGAGTCCTGGGTTGAACTTCATCGGCGGTTTAATGTATTTTGTTTTTTTTATTTTTATTATAGGGAATTACAGCAGACCAATTAAATTCTTCGGATATTTAATTGTTCCGCTGTCTAGTAAACCAACCGAAAAACTAAGTTGGTTTACTATAGCATATATTAATGTGGCGGTTAATTATTTTTTAATTATTGCGCGGAAAGTTAGAGGACTTAGGATTTTGATTTGAGGTTAGGGGAAGATAGGGCTTGTTTTGATTTAGTTCTTTGGGCGGAAGTTTTAAAAGGGGTTTGTTTCAGAGAGATGCATGGCAAAGAATGGAAATGGCAATGGAAAGAAGTTTGAAGCTAGAGAAGATCTTTTTGGTAGAGGGAGCTATGGCTTGATTCCTGCTCGAGAGGAAAGCTGGAAGGAAATGGATGATAGAAGAACTGCTCTAGCAGGATATGTGGTATGTCCAGATTTAGCGACGCCTATTGAGATGGGGGCTGATGTTCCTGATTGGTACAGGGCTTGGGTGAATAGGACTTTATACTGAGGTTTTGTTTTTAACTCTCTCGTCAAGCATTTTTCTTTCTCCTTCGGTAGTAATGGTGTCTCTATCTACCATTGTTGTATAAATTACTGAAAGTTTAAATATTAATTTATTTTAATTAAGACATGAGAATGCTAGGGGTGTTATTGATATTTGTCTTGTTTGGCATGATTGTGTTTGGGCTTTTTGTTTTGTTCCTGAACCTGCCGAGCAACGAGTCTGCTGAATTTGAGGATTATTCTGCGAATGTTGTTTCTTTTGATGTCAGCGACGGCGGGCAGTTTTATCCTAATATGAGATATAGGGGCAATAGGATAAGCTATGAGATTGAGCAGGCGTGTGATGAAATTAAAGAGGACGAGGCAATAGGCGCGTTTGGTATATTAGAGAGCAGAACAATTCTGGAATTTTATCCTTCAAGCAGTAATCCAGAGCTTAGAATTTTGTGCTCTAATGTCGCTCCAGAGCCGGAGAATGAGGGGTTCTTTGTGGCGGGGGAGGGAGGGCCTAGCAAGGTAATAAATTCCAGCAGATATAGTATTATTCTAGAAGGAAAGATTTCCTTGTTTAGGGATAGCAATTGCGAGAAACCACAGATTGCATTGCATGAAGTTTTACATTCTCTAGGATTTGACCACAATAATAACACTGCGAGCATAATGTATCCAACAACTAATTGCCAGCAGCAATTAGATAATTATATAGTTGAAGAAATAAATAGATTGTATTCGGTTAAGAGCGCGAGTGACTTGATTGTCAGCGAGGTTAATGCCAACAAAACAGGCAGGTATATTAGTTTTGATGCTGTTGTTTCCAACATTGGATTGAAAGAGGCGAGTTCTGCTTACTTAAAGGTTTATACCGGGGGAGAAGAAGCTAAAGCTTTTGATCTTGAGAATGTTGGGATTGGAGTCCGTAAGGTTTTGAATGTTCACAATTTAAGAGGAAGTAAAGATTTTAACACCATAAGATTTGTTGTTGAGACGCCTGACGAAGAGATAACTCTTGATAATAATGAGGTGGTGCTGAACTTATTGGAGAATAGCTAAATTTAAATATATTATTCATTAGTTTAAGTAGAGGTTGAGATGACAGAGTTGGATTTATTAATTGTTGAAAAGGTTGACTTTAGTGGAATATTTGATTTCTCTGGTTTTTACTTTTTTGCGCACACGTGGTTTAAGGACGAGGGATATGGTGTTGACGAGACGAAGTATTCAGAGAAGGTCTCTGGAAACAGCAAGGATATAATTATAGAGTGGAGGGTTACAAAGACCTTATCAGATTACTTTAAAATTACATACAAAATCAAATTCATTGTTGAAAAGCTTACTGATGTGGAGGTTGAGATAGATGGCAAGAAGAAGAATATGAACAAGGGGAAAATTGAAGTAGAGGTTAAAGGTGCTTTGATGAGGGATCCAGAGAGTAAATGGGATAAGACGCCGATGATGAGGATGTGGAGAGATATTTATAGTAAGTATATAATTCCGGGGAGGATAGACCAATGGAGGAATGAAGTTAGGGATGACGCGCAGAGGTTTAAGGAAGAGCTGAAGGCTTATTTGGAATTGATTGGGAAACGGTAGGATATAACATAAATATTTATTAATCACGAATTTATTAATTTTTATGGTTTACAGATGGATGCTTGGGTTCTTGTTCATGATGTTTTTTATCAGTGGAGTTTTGGCTGCGCCTAATTTAAAAGTTGAGAAGATTGAGAAAAGCAACTTGATAATTGTTGAGTTGAATGAGCCGGCGGAGTTTGAGTTTGTTATTGATAATAATGGCATTGAAGATAATTATGAGATTTATTCACTTGTTGGGCTTTCAATGGGGCCTAAGGGAACTTTTAAACTTGTTGAGGGGGAGAATAGAATAGACGTTACTGTTTATGTTAATGAAGAAATTAAGAAAAATAGTAGGGGTGTTTTTTCTTATGAGTATCAGCTGAAAGGGCAGAACTCCGGGATATTTAAGGATAGTTTGACTGTTAAGATTGTTTCTCTCGCTGACATACTTGAAGTTGGCGCTGAGCCTGTTGTTCCAGAGGATAAGGAAATAAATGTTTTTGTCAGGAATCTTGGAAACAGGGATTTGGAGGATTTGAGCATTAAGTTTGAAAGCGAGTTTTTTAAGGAAGAGGAGGCAGTTTCTCTGGCTCCCTTTGAGAAGAAGCACTTTAGCTATGATTTTGACAGCAAGGGCTTCAATGCGGGAGATTATCCAATTGAAAGCGCTGTTGAGTTTTCCGGAGCAGAGGTTGAGATTGAAGGGGCTTTTGGCTATTTAGAGGGGGAGGGAATTTCTGTAAATGAGAGCAGTTCTGGATTTTTAATTAGGAAAAATATTATAAAGAAAAGCAATGTTGGGAATGTTCCGCTGAAGGCGGATGTTGAAATTAGGAAAGGAATTGTTGCCAGACTTTTTACTAGTTTTTCAGAAGAGCCGAGTTCTATTGAAAGAGGAACTTTTTTTGTTGATTACAAATGGGAGAGAAATCTTGGGCCCGGCGATTCTTTAGTTGTGATTTCTACGACTAATTACACTATTCCTTTTGTTCTGCTTGTGCTGATTATTTTAGTCGGCATTTGGGCGAGGGTTTATTTCTTTACTTTCGTAGTTGTTAAGAAAAGAGTTGTGCCTGTCAGAACTAAAGGGGGAGAGTTTGCCTTGAAAATTATTTTAAGGATTAAATCAAGAAGAGGAATTAGCAATGTGAAGTTAGTTGATTCTTTGCCTGGGATGACTAAGCTGTATGACGGGTTTGGGAAAAGGCCTGACAAGGTTGATGCTGAAAGGAGAAAGCTGATTTGGAATTTGGGGGGCTTGGAGGCAGGAGAGGAGAGAGTTGTTTCATATGTAATTTATTCAAAGCTCCGTACTGTTGGGAAATTTGACCTGTCTGCTGCCAGACTGATATTTGATGAAAACGGAAAGATTAAAAGCGTTAATTCAAACAGGACTTCTTTTGTCAGTGATGTTGCGGAGTAGCTGGAATTTTTGTTTTGAATAAGGTTTAAATAAGCTCTCTTTGTTTTATAAGCACCCCTCGTAGCTCAGTGGTTAGAGCGTCCGGCTGTAGCATTTTGCGGACATTCTCCTTTGCGGAGAGCAGGATGAAGCATGAAAGGCGGATGGTCTTTGGGTGCAGTGCCCGGAAGATCCCAAGTTCGATTCTTGGCGGGGGGATAATTTATTCTTTTAGAAATTACTAACTCCATTTGTTGGAATTCTCCAGTGCTCTTTCCATGCGATTCTAAACATAGAATAACCGAGTGCTTGACCTGCCTGTTTTCTTGTAGATTCATCTGGATCATTATCGTAAATGTATCTTAAATCCTCTTGAGATAATTCATGAAAGGGAGGGTGTTCTGGGGCTGGGAGGCTTAGTGCTTGGGCGGTCATAGATTTTAAGACATAACTTTCTGTGGAGTTATGAATCGCAGTTAGCTCTGCCTTTGCAGTCTCTCTAACTAGGGTGTTTGGTTTTGATATTTCCTCCTGTATAATTGTGTAATCGTCTGGACCTGTCGGGTCGTAAGCTCCCCACTTGTTTCCTGGAACTACGGTCCGTTGCTCTCTGACTTCTGGCTGGATTTAATTTTTATGAGAGATTAGCTTTAATTGATCCGCAAGAAATCTATCTGCTTTAGCTCGTAGATGAATTGCGGCAA
>CAZVKQ010000061.1:0-4259 GCA_964626985.1 Candidatus Woesearchaeota archaeon
TGAATGGGTCAGAGATTGAAAATCTCTGAATCCGAGGTTTTCGCTGCTGGATAATATTCAAAACTAAAAAAGATATAGCATTTATCATAACAGCATACAACTCTTCAGAGGCACAAAGAAAACTATATAAACTAAAGAGAAGCTAAATTAATATGGAAGAAGGAGAAAACTTATCAATAGAAGAACTAGAAAATCTAGAAGAAGCGGACATAGAAATAACTAACTCTGCCTCCCAAGTAAACGAAGGTATTTGTGAAGAGTGCAACGAAAAACTAATTAAAGTAGTAGAAAACAAGAGCATGTTAGACGGCTCAATAACTTTCCACATAATAAAACTAAAATGCCCAAATTGCGGAAAGGAGTATATAGATTTAGACCAAGCGGAAAAATACGACTTTCTTCTAACACTCCAAAAAGCAATAAAACAACCCCTTAACACCTTAACAAGCAAAATCTCCAATTAAAACTACTTCTCACTTACAATCTTAACCAACCAAATCAAGAAAATCAGTCCTCTCCTTAATCTTCCTCTGCAATTTCCTAAGACTGCTCTCAAGCTCACTAACATCAGCCCTCCTGATATTATTAGCACAATAAACTCCCCTATTCTGATTAAGCATTATCTTCTTAGGATTTTTTTCAGTAAAATAAAACCATTCGCGCCCTCGCGCTTTTACATACAAAAAAACACTCCTCTCTTCTGCATAATACAAGCCCTCTCTAATATCTTCACCATCTGAATCTCTCATGGTAAAACTAAAAACTAATACTAAACTCCCCCAACTCCTTCCCCAAAACCTTCAAAACCCCAGAATCAATCTTCCCTTTCAATCTGTCTTTAGTTTCTTTCAGAGCTTTCTCCATCTCAGTTACATTACTCTTTACTAATTTCCCAGAACTAATTTTATTAACAACTCCATCAAAAACAACAAACACTCCATCTTCTGTCAGAACAACTTCCGCCCTCTTCTCGCCTTTTGAATACGAAACCTGTAAAACACTTTTCTCAATTGCAATCAATTCTTTTCTTTGAGAGTATTCAATTAAAGCCCCCATCAACTCAGTCGCCTCTCCGCTGATTTTCTGCATATCTGCCTGCGTTAAGCTCTTGCCTTTGACTTTTCTCTTCAAGCCTGCGATTTCCTTAGCAATACCCAGCATTCTTCCCTTCATCTTACCCTTTTTAACTAACTCGTCCTCAAAGTCCTTAATCAATGCCTCTTGGCTCTTGCTCCCGAAAATACTCTTCAGCAAACTGAATAAATCCTCGTGAACTCTGTCAGCAGTATGCTCTCTCATTCTCAACTCCAGCTTTTCCCTCAAGGACTTCATATTCTTCACATACTCGTCAGACTCTTTCTTCAGCTCGTCAATCTCTCTCCCGGAAATCTGGTTCAGCTTCCCATGCTCGTAATCTTTATACAACTTGACAGCTTTTTCCAATGTCTTCAAATCTTTAAGAGTCATCAACTTTTCTTTGTCAACTAAAGTCTTTTTAACTTCAGAGACAATTGCCTTCGGCTCCGGAGGTGCGTGCCCGGCGAGCATCATCAGCGCCTGCGTCGGCGTAACAATCCCAAAATAAATGTCAATCATCGCATCAATCAATCTTCTTTTAAGCAGTTCAGCAGTCTGCTCCCCAGACTTCATGAACATATCAATCGCCTCTGGAGACGGCTTAATCTTTCCCATCTTCAACAGCAGTTTCCAGGGAATAAAAGTTCCTCTGTCGTAGAACGGAATACCGTCTCTGATAAAAGTAAACATTATCGGCTGTGCATCCTTAACAGACTCCCAAAACTCTGTCAATAAATAAACTTGAACATTAAGGATATTATTAACGCCAGCCAAAGCATTCGCCTCTCTTATATAATCATAAATCATCCCTCTTAACTTTTCCTTCAGCTCCAAACGAGGCATCCTCTTCACATCAGTATCATCTATTATAACAAAAGTATCAACATCGCTGTCTTTCCCGGCAACACCTCTAACTAAACTTCCCCCGATAACATAAGAAGCAACATACTTCTCAAACTTCCTCAAAACTAAACTTTTATGAATATTCGCAACTCTCAAACTCCCAAGAAAACCATTGTCATACAAGGGCATTGAAGCAGCAACAGCATCCAAAAATTCAAACTTGCTGTCAAGCCCGTAATTCCACAAGTCAACTTCTGTCTTTATAATAACCCAAGCATTTTGTTTGCTCTCCCGAACAATTTTGATAACCTCTGGCTTTATCTTTGGAATCTCCTTGTAATTATCTTCTGGAACGCACATAAACAAAAGCATCGGCTTTGAATCCTCAATCTCCTTGGGAATCCCCTCATCCTCGGCAAACATCCCAAGTGTCTGCATAGGAAGCAGACTCAAAAACCTCGTAAACTTATACTTTCCGATAATCTTCTTCTTCAGTTCATCTAATTTCCCCTTAAGTTTCTCAAATTCTTTAGCCGCCTCTTCAGGCGAAATCTGCGCCGGCGCTCCTGCAGGAATAGGCAATCCACTTTTCCCGGAATACTTGTTGCCGGAATTCAATTCTCCTGTCAAGCCATGGGGCTTTTTCTCATCCATAAAAAGTTTAATTTCCAAGCCTTTTTAAACTTTCGGCTTTTATCACTATCTTCCAAGTAAAACCTTATATACCAAATCCCCGTTTTCAATAAATGAAAAAAGAGGAATTTCTTAGCAATAAAACCGAAAAGAAATATCTTTATGAATTTGTCTACGGCGCAATAGACGGAACAATAACAACTTTTGCAGTTGTCGCAGGAGCCGTTGGCGCATCTCTTTCAGCCTCAATAATATTAATCTTAGGTTTTGCAAATTTATTTGCAGACGGATTTTCAATGGCCGTCTCAAACTATCTCTCAACAGAATCAGAAGCAGACATTCTAAAACAGCACAAACATAAGCATCAGCATTTTAAAAATCCGAAGAAAACAGCACTAGCAACATTTGCATCTTTCGTTCTAATAGGATTTATTCCTCTCTTGGCATTCGTCTTAGCAGTCTTTATTCCAGAACTAGACAAAAACCAATTCACATATTCAATAATTCTGACAGGAATAGCATTTATAATAATCGGAGCCCTAAAAGGAAAGGTTACAGGAAAAAACAAGCTCAAGTCAGTTCTTGAAATCTTAGTAATCGGCGGAATCGCCGCAGCCATCGCCTTCCTAACTGGCTTTTTATTAAGGGGTTTAGTGACATAATCTTTATATACCCTCACAACCTAAATTTTTATGCCAATTATAGCAGATCTCCACACACATTTAACAGACCATCATGATATAATGTGGAATCCAAAAATCCCCCTAATAGGAGGAGCGGATTTCAAAGGATTCAGCTGGCCATTAACAAGGACTGTCCCAGAAGCAGCTCTAAATCGCTGCATAAGAGTAGCAGAAAAAAGAAAACAAGACACACTTCTTGGAATAATTAACTTTGACGACACAAGAGCACAAGACACCCTTATAAAATTAAAGTACGAAGCAGACAGAAGACAATTAGAACACACAAGCCCAACATCTTATTTTCTCTCAATACAAGCAGGAATGTCAAGAATAAGCTTCGTCTCAGGCCAAGAGATAGCAACAGACAGAGGCCATCTATTAACTGTTGGAGCAGGACAAAACATAGAATATAGAGATTTGGATTCTGTCCTTAAACAAGTAAAAAATGAATACGGTGGGCTAATCCTAGGAGACCACATCCTAGGCCCAGGGAGCATTAGTTTAAACAGGGAAACAATAGAAAGATATAGAGAATTCTTTGACGCAATAAATGTATGGGACAACAACTTCGGGAGAGCCCTACACGATAGCCAATCAGCTCTCGCACAGAATTTGGGACTCCCTGTCTACGCTGCATCAGACAGCCATAAAATAAGACACACTTTTCTCTCCGCAACAGTATTCCAAGATTTAGATTATTCAAAACCGTTAGAATCTCTAAGGCAGAGAATAATGAATCCCAACAAAGAATTGGTCTGCGGCTCAACAGGTATAGTAGAAAAACTAAGACACGGTGGAGGCTGCACACTAGTAGGAATATCAATGAAAAGCAAATGGCCAATCTGGGTAAGAGACCACTAATCCCAATAATTATAAACTCCCCTGCCCTTTCCAATAAATGAAATACAAACTCTCACTACACAGTCACACATCAAACTTCCCAAATATTCTTGGGATAAAACCAAATAAAAAAGAATACATAATAAATCTAATAACTTACTTAGAAAAGCTCCAAGGCAATTT
>CAZVKQ010000062.1:0-4175 GCA_964626985.1 Candidatus Woesearchaeota archaeon
ATCAGTGCCCTTTCTGTAGAAAATTCTGGACAGAGACATTGCCCTTAATAAAGTCAGAGTATATTGATACAGGCAAGGTTAAATTTGTCTATAAGGATTTCCCTCTTGATAGCATACATCCTGGAGCAACGCCGGCTGCTGAGGCGGCAAGATGCGCGGGAGATCAAGGCGGAGACGAAGCATATTTTGAAATGCATGACAAGATTTTCTCTGAGCAGAATATTTTAGACGGCGGAGATCCAATAACAGGACCTGTAAGAGGAACAGTACAGTTTGGAGCGATAGAGTTAAAGCAATGGGCAAAAGACATCGGTTATAATATAGATGGTTGTCTTGACTCTGGGAAATTTAAGAATGGTGTGAGGAGTGATTTGGCAGAGGCAACTGCTTCTGGAGGACAAGGAACCCCATATTTTGTGATTAATGGAAAACCATTAAGCGGAGCACAGCCATTTAGTGCATTTAAGCAAGTCATTGATGCGGAATTAACTTAATTTTATTTTTTCTTTTTTTTATTTTTAGTTTGACTTTCAATTATAGTGAGATTTAAATAGTTTGAAGATATTAAGTTATTTTAATGGAGCTTGGTAATTATCATTCTGATTCTGGAGTTGATAAGTTAGTTGGAGATATTATTGAGGATTTGAGGGGACAGAGAAGGGGATATTATGATGGCTCGGAAAAAGTTGAGCCGATAGGAAGGGCCAGAATCAGCGGTTTAAATTATAGGGATGTTTTGCATGATGCAGTTATGGCTAATTTTTGGGAATTGGGTGTTGATAATGTTGAAGAACTTGAAGGGGAAACTGTTATTAATTTTATTGATGGGCGGAGGGTTTATCATATTAATATGGACGGACTTGCTAAGTTATATGGGCTTGAGGTTATTCAATTAAATTTAGGGCATGGAAATGATTAAATATTAATTGTATGGTTTATTTTAATGGAAGATTGTAAGCATAGGGACGGTTTTGTTAAAAAATGCTATTGGGAGATTAAGGCTGATAGGGCTATGTTTGTTGCTCACGGCGGTATTTTAAGGACTGTTATACTTTATGGAAAAAATTCTGATAGTAAGCAAGCTTTGTTTAGGATGCTTAGGGGAGATGAAAGGTTTGAGCATGTTGCTGTTATTATTGGGCCCGAGGGTGAGCCGAGGATTGATAAAAGTCTTCTTGATGGAGTTTATTTAATAGACATGGATTCTTTGTTTAGAGAGTATAGAACTAATTTAAGAGTTCTTTAAATTGTTTTGCTCTTTTTCCGAGGATTTCTTGGAGTTCTTCTTCTGTGGCTTCAAATATATTTTTGAGAGATTTGAATTTTTTTATCAGTGCTTGGGCTTTTGTTGGGCCGATGTTGGGGAAGCCTTCCAAAATAAACTGGAGCTGTTCTTTTTTTGTTCTGAATATTTTTGTAGGGCGTATTGCTTCGTAAGTTTTGCCTGGCTTTTTTGCGAGGACTTGCAGATAAAGAGCAGTGTCTTTTTCATTTTGAGAGTAGATTATAGGGACTTGGAATTCTAAAGTAACTGCTAGAAGAAAGCCCCTTGCGGCGTTTTGATGTATTAGAGAATTGTCTGTTAGGTCTTCTTGAGCTCCTTCTAAGATTAGAAAATGCCTTGGGTATTGTTTTAATTCTAGTAATTGAGAGATTATTCTTTTGTTCATTATTGATGATTTTAAGTCGGAGATTGTTTTTCTTTCTATTGCTGTGTTATTTATTAGGTAGTCTGCTATTGGGAGCTGCTTGAATTTTATTTTGAAGTTTAGTTTTGCTAATTCTGACACGACGAGGGAGTTTTTCTCTCTGTTGTCTATTGTTATTTCTAATTGTTTTTCTTGAGGGGCTTTTTTGCTGGAGAAGATATTTAAAAATTTCATGCTTTATGTATGAATTCTATTTTTAAATATCTTCTGAGAAGACTTAAAGATTTGTTCCAAATCTTTAATCCTTCAACTTTGGTAAAGTTGAAGTTATTTAGGAAGGGCATTTTTTGTTAATTTTGTCATTCCATCTTTTCCATCCCTCTTTCAGTTCTTTTAGCTTTTCCTCATCAAACCCTCCCTTTCCAAATAGCGAAAGAAGTTTTTCTTTATTCTTTTTGAGCATCTTCTTTTTCATAGGATTATTTATAGAGAGGCTTGTTTAATTAGTTTTTCATTTAAAGTCTTGTAATGTTTTAGTTTTGTTGTTTAATTCTTTTTTTATTGTTTCTATGTGCTGATGCATGCGTTTTTCTTTTGCTCTTGAGGCGTAGTGGAATGCTATGTCTCTTGTGTCTTTTGTCATGAGGATTAGGAGCTTTCCTGGAGAGAGGCGTGCTGTTCTGCCTGCTCTTTGGATTTTTCTAATTGCCGACGGTATTGGCTCGTAAAAAATTACTGCTGAGACCTCTGGAATGTCAAGGCCTTCTTCTCCAATTGATGTTGCAATCAAAGTATTTATTTTTCCCTCTTTGAATTCTTCAATTATTCCTTTCTGCTCTTTTTGCGAGAGCCCTGAAGAACCAGAGAGACCGGTTTTTTTTGCTTGGCCTAGAAAAACTTTTGCTTTTATTTTAGGCATTTCATTCAGTTTTTTTGCGAGAAGAGCTGTTGTTTCTCTGAATTGAGCGAAGACTATTATTTTTGCTTTTTCGTTTTCCTTGAATTCTGATTCTATTATTGTTACTAGTTCTTGAACTTTTGGATGCTCTGTTTTATTTGCCAATAGATTTTGTAGGGAGAGCAGAGCTGCGTTGAATTTTGAGTCTTTGGAAATTTGCTGAGCTGCTCTTGACTTTTTTTGCTGAGCTTGTTTTTGTATTTCTTTTAGATAAGTGTTTAAGCCAGAGAGGGTTTGAGTTTCTAATAGTTCTAGAGCGTGAGAAATTTTAATTGCCTGGGCTGTTAGAGAAACGGCGTGCATTGCCTGAAAGTTTCTTTGCGAAGAGTTTAATTGAGCGAAGAGTTTTTTTTGCAAGTTGAGGAGTGAGATTTTGTTTATTGGACCGAATAAGATATTTTTTTCTTTCAGCGAGTTTACTTTTTCATTGTAGATGTTTTTTAGCAGAACTCTGATTTCTTCAAATTCTTTTGGGAAGGGGACTTCAACTCTTTGGAATTCTAATTTTTGTAAATAGGGCTTGACGTCTTCTGATTCTCTTGTTCTTGATTCAACTTCTTCTATATCTAGATGAGAGCAAATTTCTTTTACTTTTTTTAAATCAGAGCCGGGGGAGGCAGTTAGTCCGAGGATTCTTTGGATTTTTGCTTGCTGCTTGTAATGTTCAACGACTTTTGTGTAAGCGTAGTTTTTTAGGCAGCGGTGTGCTTCGTCAATTATTAGGAGGGAGACTTCATTTAGAGAGTATAGAGATTGTTCTATGTCGTTGGCAATGCATTGCGGTGTTGAAAATATTATGTCTGCTTTTTGGAAGAGAGAGCTTCTTTTATTTGCGGGAATTGTTCCTGTGAAGATTTCAAGTGTTGCGAATAGCTCTGGGAGCTGTTGTTTGAATGTTTGAAGATGTTGTTCTACTAATGGCCTTGTTGGAGCGAGGAAAAGTGTTTTTGAGCCTGGGAATTTTTTTTGAAAGTGTATAGTGAGCATTAGGGCTATCAGGGTTTTGCCTGTTCCTGTTGGAAGGACTGCAAGAGTGTTTTTGTTTTTGGCTGTTTCGTAAATTGCTCTTTGATAATCTCTTGGGTTTATTTCTATTGGGAATTCTTGCTGCATTTTGAATTTGATAATTTTAATTCTATATAGTTCCCCGCCCACCCACCCAAACTATAGAATTAAAATTATTATTAATTAGATTGTAATATGATGATTATAAGGTTTTGGTATTATAGCTGCCAGAATGCGAAGATTGTTGCAATCAGGGTTATTGCGGCGAGAGTGAAGTAAAGGATTCGGTTGGCGAAGAAGATTTGTGTTCCGTCTAATTTAGAGAAAGGAATCATGCTCCAGAATGCGTAGTAGAGCGAGAGTTTTGTGAGGAGCTCTAAGTCTGGGAATGGGAGGAAGTAGGCGATTAACGCGAGGATTAGGAGAGAGAGGACGCCTATTGCGCCGATTAAGCCGTGATGGAATTCTGACATTTCAGTATAGGAGTAGAAGCCGAATCTTTTTGCGGCTCTTCTTTTTAGGGCTGTTGCTTCGTAAGTTAGAAAAGTCATTGGCTTTATTAT
>CAZVKQ010000063.1:0-4065 GCA_964626985.1 Candidatus Woesearchaeota archaeon
TCATTTAACCTTCCTTGTCTTCTGCTCTTTGAGCAGCTTAGCGAATTTACCGTTTTTGTTTGATAGTTCTGTGTAAGTTCCTTGCTCCACTATTTTTCCTTTTTCTATGAAGAGTATGTTGTCCATGTTTTTTAGTGTTTCTAATCTATGTGCTGAGATTATTAAAGTTTTGTCCTTTAGTTGGGATTCCATCTTTTCTAGGATGTTCTTTTCTGTTGTGTAATCAAGGTTTGAAGTTGATTCGTCTAGTATTATTATATCTGAGTCTTTGTAAATTGCTCTTGCGATTCCGATTCTTTGTCTTTCGCCTCCGGAGAGCCTTATTCCTTTTTCTCCGATTATTGAGAGGTCTCTGTTCTGGAGCTTGTTGATTATTTTGTCTACTTGGCTTATTGATACTGCTGTCTGATATTTCTCTTTGTTTACTGAGTTTGTTTCTGAGATTGTGACGTTGTCTTTTAGGGAGAGGTTGAAGAGTTCTGTTTCTTGAGGCACTACTGATATTTTTTTGAGGATTGAGTCTCCGTTTAGGTTTCTGATTTCTGTATTGTCGAAGTAGATTTCTCCTTTTTTAGGGAGATAGAGTTTTAATAGCAATTTGAATAGGGTTGATTTGCCTGAGCCGGATTTTCCTACTATGCCTATCTTCTGACCTCTTTCTATTTTTAGATTCATATCTTTTAGGACTGACTCTTCTTTATAGTTGAAGCTGACGTCTTTTATTGTTATGTTTTTCCATTCTTCCAGTGATTTTGTGGCTTTTTCCTCGAAGGGCTGCACTGCCCTGTGGATTTCCATCATTCTGGCTATGCCAAATTTTCCTTCTATTAGGAAGTTGATGAAGTTTGAGAAGATGTATAGTGTTAGTGAGAGCTTTCTGATGTATTCTACATAGATCACTATTGAGCCGACTGTTAGGATGCTTAGGATTACGTCTCTGCCGACGAAGAATAGGAATATGACGAAGAAGAGTGTTGAGATTAATTCTACTACCATCCATTTTTGTGTGCTGGCTTTTCTTCTTTCTTTTCTTGCTTCAAGGACTTCTTCTTCTTTTGAAAGGATTTGGGACTGGGAGGATTTTTCTATCCCGAGAGATTTGACTGTTGAGATGTTTGATGAGAATTCGTATGCTTTTCCTGACGCCTGCTCTTGAGCTATTTTCAGGGCTTTTACTTTCTCTGCTAATCTTTTGTTCAGCTTTAGTTCTGCTGACATGTATATTACTAGATAGAGGACGCCTATTACGGCGTATTTTATGTTGAAGAATGCGAAGACAGATATGATTCCGATTATTGTTATAACCATACTGACAGCTTGATTTGCGTAGAATCTTAGGAATTCTTCTATGGCGCGCTCGCCTTCCTGAACTCTTTGCATTTTGTTTCCAGTGTTTTCTTTGTCGTGCCAGAGTAAGTCGCCTTGGAGAACTTTTTGCATTGATTCTACTTTTAACTGCTTTTGAATTTTTATAGTGAATAAGTTGAAGTAGTATTTTGTCCCTACGTCTATTGTATTTTCTGCAACCATTACTCCGAGGAGTGTTACAAGGAACAAGTAGAAAACTCTCGCTTCTGTTCCGCCTTGGACAAAGTAGTCAATTATTTTAGCGATTATTATTGGGGGGACAAGGCCGAGAAGGGCAGCAATTGCGAGGCCGATTGTTAGGATGAAGAATTCCAGCTTTTTGTTTTTGACGAAGTGCCAGAGGTCTTTTATTAATTGGATGTTTGAGTATTTTTGTTCAGGAGGATTTTCTTTTTGGGCTTCTAGGGTTTTGGGGGGGTTGGGAGAGGTTTTGTTTTTCATTTAAGGATGTGGATTTTTGAGTTTTTAATACTAACTCTTCTTTTTGGCAACATGGTTTTTGTTATGTCAATACTTAAATACCCTTATTTTTTATTCTTATAATGGTTGAAGCGATAACAATAATTTTGGCTGTGGTTTTCTTAATTGGATTAGCGGTGGCTTATTGGGTTGGGCGAGGGGTTGGAGCAGCCAGCAAGCACAGAGAGTGGGAGAGTGATTTAATGCCTGCTTTTAGAAAGGATGCTGTAATGAAGTCTCGGTCTGTGATTGGAGGACATTTCTCCGAGCAGTTAGCTCCTTATCTGCCTAATTTTGATTACCTTCCTACTGAGTGCAAGTTTATGGGAAAGCCGATTGACTTCATAGTTTTTAAAGGAATGGACAAAAAGAAAATTGACGAGGTTGTATTTGTAGAAGTGAAGAGCGGGAAGTCTGTGCTGTCTTCGCAGGAGAAGAATCTTAAAGAGGCGATTGATAAAAAAAGAGTTAAATGGGCAGAGTATAGAATTCCTGAAGAGTTGACTAAAAAGAGAGATATTGATGTTGATGGATTGTTTGATAATTAACCTTTCCAATTCAAAATTGGCTTTAACAATTTTAGAGGCTTGACCGAAGACTTTTGGGCTTGCATTACTTCATTTAGATTTTTGTAAGCTTGGGGGGCTTCGTCTAAGGTTTTTTGGGAGATTGTTGCTGTGATGTTTTTCATTTCTTGCTTGAATTGTTCTAGTGTTATGTCTTTTTTTGCTTGTGTTCTTGACATTGCTCTTCCTGCGCCGTGCGCTGATGAGTAAAGGAATTTTGAATTTCCCAGGCCTTCAACTAAATAAGAACCGTCGCGCATGTTTCCCGGTATAACGCCACGCTCCTTTTTTTTAGCAGGGGTTGCACCTTTTCTGTGGATGTATCTTGATTTTTCTAATAAAGCATGATTGTGGGTTTTGTTTGTCCAGAGCGAAGAGGAGAGTTTTATTTTGAGAACTTTTTCTATGGCTTTGATGACACGATAAGACATTTCTAATCTGTTTAAGAGTGCGTATTTTAATCCAAAGTCAAGGATGTTTAAATATTCTTTTCCTAATTGTGAGTTTACTTCCAAAGGAGATGTTTTTTCAAAGTCTGATTTTGAGCCAGATGCTTTAATCATGTATTTTTGCGCGACTCTGTGACCTATTCCTCTGCTTCCTGAATGAATTACGAGCCAGAGCTCTTTTTTATAGACGGAGAGTTCTATGAAATGATTTCCTCCTCCAAGAGTGCCGAGGTGTTTTCGCGCGGCGTTCTTTATGTAGTTAAGAATATTTTTATCATATTCTCCTTTTTCAAATTCTTTTACTATCTCGGAAAATTTTTCTTGAGTCTCCTTTGAGAGGGGTTGTGATGAGGAGTTCGTATGACCTTTTCCCATTGGAATGTCCCTGTTTATTTGTTTATGTATTTCTTCTGCTTTTTTTTTGACCTGCTCTATTAAATCTGCAGGACATTTGATTCTTACTGCTATTAGGCCGCAGCCGATGTCGTAGCCAACCCATGCTGGAACTATAAAGTTTTTTGTTATTAGTACTGATCCTATGGGTGCGACATAGCCTGAATGGGCGTCAGGCATTAAAGCTGCTGCTGTGACAAACTTTTCTGAATAGCAGTTTTTGAACTGCTCTAGTGTCAGCTTGTCTGGATTTATGGCATAGTTGTATATTTTCTTCATTAGTATTGAAAGGCAGGGGAGTTTATTAAATTGATTATTTTTCTTAAGAGATATATTTATTAATTAATTATTTTAATAATCTTAATGAGGAAGTTAGAATATATAGCTAGAGATTTTAAGAGCGCTGTTTTATTTAGTGCTTTGGGATTTGGACTAAGTTTTTTTGCTAAGATATATATTGAAGATCCTGTTGTTAGATTCTTTCCGCAGGTTTTTGGTGAGTGTACTGTGTTTTATAATTTTTTTCGCGCTTGTTATCTTACTAATGAAAAATATAGAGAGTTTTGAGAGTTTTTTGGGTTTTTCAAAACTCTATAAGAGAAGTTTGAAAAGGCAAAATCTTGCTGTTTCGGCGGCCGCAAATTTTGCAAATCTATTTATTCAAGCTACTCTATAAAAAATGAAGTTAATAATACTACTTGGTTATGAAATAAATTGCTAACCCCATTAATATGAATAGGGCAAAAGTTAGGATTAGTTTCCAGAGTTCAATGTTGTAAATGACGTCCTCTATGGGCTAAAGCCCATAGTTTCCTGAGAACGTCATCTGA
>CAZVKQ010000064.1:0-4019 GCA_964626985.1 Candidatus Woesearchaeota archaeon
TCTCAATATCTTTCCTATTATAAACAATCTCGTCAAGCTCATAAAATTCAATACTATCCTCAACTCTGTCATCAAAATATCTCAACTGAAAATCCTCATCCTTCTTCTCATCAAATAACTCAATAGCCATTTCTTTTGTGCTTCCATGGTCAATTAAAACATAATGCGAATCAACTTCTAACTCACGCCCATCTATTTTAATCTTATCTCCTTTCTTAATCTGTCCAATCGGCTTAGAACCTTTTATCTTAACCATTCTAAATTTTCCCCACTAAATCCAAGCCAGGCTTTAAAGTCTCTTCCCCTTTCTTCCACTTAACAGGGCATACCTTTCCCGGATTATCTCTTACATACTGCGCAGCAGCAATCTTCCTCATCAGCTCCTCCCCGCTCCTCCCAATATCATTGTCATGAATCTCAATTGTCTTAATACTCCCGTCAGGGTCTATCAAGAAGGTTCCGCGCAAACTTATTCCCTCGTCTTCCATATAAGTCCCGTAAGCCTTGCAGATTTTTCCTGTGGGGTCAGCAACCATCGGAAACTTAATCTTCTTAATTGTATCAGAAGCATCATGCCATGCCTTATGAACTTCAGGCGTATCAGTGCTGACAGATAAAACCTCAACACCCAACTCCTGCAATTCGTCATATCTATCAGCAATATCTCCTAATTCAGTAGGACAAACAAAAGTGAAATCCTTCGGATAAAATAATAAAACAATCCACTTCCCACTATAATCATTCAAACTAACATCCTTAACTTCATTTTCATAAAAAGCCTTTGCCTTAAACTCTGGCGCTTTTGAATTAACATTTACTACCATTTCTTCTTCTCTGCCAAAATAAAATCTCCTTCTTTTGACGGCGCATTCTCAAACATCCGCCGCCTAAAATCCTCGTCTCCCTTAGAGCCCTCGCCCTCCTCCCTAAAACCACCAACTCCCTTTTTTAAACTTTTCTCCTTCGGCAGTTTAACCCTGTCCAATTCAGAAGCAAACTTGTCCAAAATCCTCCGCGCCTCCTTCCTCAATGATTCCTCGTCCATAAACAAAATAAAAAATAGGAGTTAATAAAGATTACTAATATTCAAAAATCTCATAACCTCCAACACCTAAATTCCTAACTCTCGTTCCCTCGCCCCTCCTCCCAGAACCAGTAACAAAAGCCCCTTCCCTTCATGAATATGCCCACAATAAACCTGCACAGGAGAATACTTCTTAATATAACTCAAAATAATCTTGCTTCCCGCGTGTTTTCCATTCCATCCCTTCGGCGCCCCCTTAAAATCAACAACCCAGCCGCAGCAGAGCTGCAGGGTATAATGATTAAATCAAAAAGATTTTATTTAAAACTATCCAAAAAATTGCATTCGCGGCTTTCCCATTATTAAATCATAAATCTCTTTATGGTTCCTAAACCCACCTTGATATAAAGCTTCAAACTTTTCAGCATGCCCTTCAGTATTCCATCTGCTTCTTGCATCCCTTCTATCACCTATCCCATTCTCCCAAGCATACATTGCAATCATCTTGCCTTCTACAAAAGCTCTATCAGGAACCCCTGAAGTTAAAGCTATTTGAATTAACGGACAACCGCCATTATTAGCACACCCCCCAGAATCCATATTTTCAGCTCTTCTAATTACCTCCTGAGACCTCAAAACATCCCTTATCACACAATAAGTATTATCAGTACATTCCCCACTTACATCACTCAAAACTGCTAAACTAACCATTTAAAAAACAACTTCTTATAACTATTTAAACATTATTTCTTTCCAGTTTTCCCCTCAATTTAATATGCGCCTCCTTCAACTGCTTCTCTGAAATCTCAGAGGGCGCATCAAGCATCAAATCCTGCGCCGCCTTGTTCTTCGGAAACGCAATAACATCTCTGATAGATTCAACTCCAGCCATAATCGCAGAAACTCTGTCCAAGCCAAAAGCAATCCCTCCATGAGGAGGTCCGCCAAAACTCAAAGCATCTAAAAGAAATCCAAACTTATCCTTAGCTTCCTTAGCAGAAATTCCCAAAGCACTAAAAACCTTGCTCTGAATTCCAGCATCATGAATTCTTATGCTCCCTCCTCCAATCTCGCTCCCATTTAAAACCAAATCATACGCCTTTGCTTTAACCTTCCCCAGCTCAGAAAAATCAGAATTGTCTTCTGGCGAAGTAAAAGGATGATGCGTAGCATACCATCTCTTTTCATCCTTATTATACTCAAACATAGGAAAATCCAAAATCCAAGTAAAACCAAAATCTTCTCCCTTCTTCCTAACATCAGGATTATCTCGCCCATATTTCTTCATCGCCTCATCATAGCTCATCCTCGGAAAAGGCGTCTTCAAATTAATCCCAAGAACTTCCTTAAACACGTGTTTCCAAAGCCCCTCCATTTCGCTAATCAAATCATCAGCTTCAATAAATGACATCTCAATATCAAGCTGTGTAAACTCCGGCTGTCTGTCAGCCCTCAAGTCTTCATCTCTAAAACAGCGAGCAATCTGATAATATCTATCCATTCCAGAAACCATCATTAATTGCTTAAATAATTGAGGAGACTGAGGCAAAGCATAAAATTTCCCCTCATTAACTCTAGAAGGAACTAAATAATCTCTTGCTCCTTCTGGCGTGCTCTTAGCTAAAATCGGAGTATCAACATAAACAAATCCCTGCTTGTCCATATACTCAATTATTGCCCTATAAATCTTATGCCTCAAAATCAAATTCTTCTGCATTTTCTCCCCCCTCAAATCCAAATATCTATACTTCAATCTAACATCTTCATTAACCTTCTCATCCCCAATCTCAAACGGCACAATAGAAGACTCATTCAAAATCCTAATATCAGAAACTTCAATTTCTACATCTCCCGTCGGCAATTCCTTATTTTCCGTCCCTTTCTTCCTCTCCTTAACCTTCCCCAAAATTTGAACGCAATACTCATTCCCTAACTTAACTTTAGAATCCTTAACAACAACTTGAATCTTCCCATATCTATCTCTCAAATCAACGAACGCCAACTTCCCATGCTCTCTCACAGAATCAACCCATCCACACAATTTAACGCTCTTCCCAGAATCCTTCTTCCTCAATTCCCCGCATGTATGTGTCCTATACGCAGTTTTCATACACCCTCAAGAAAAGCCATATTTTTAACCCTTTCCATGATTTACTTCTTCACAAATTCAACATTATCAAAATCTTTAAAGTCTTCGTCTCCAGTTAAAAATTTTACACCTATCCTCTTAGCAACAACATAACCAATAACATCAGGTATTGACATATGCTTATTTTTTATCTTGAAATCCATCGCCTCTTTTAAATCATCCAAAGTCACTTCAACAACAAAGTCAAAATATTTGGAAACAACTTTATCAGCAAAATCCTTCCCCTTCTCCTTTTTCAAATTATAGTTCAGCTCAGCCAAATTAAAAACAGTTGTTATTACATCAACATCCTTATACTTAGAATAATTTTCATTGCCCCTAACTACTTCAATAATAGCGTATGTATCAAAAAAATACCTGATATCACTCATCCCAGCTTTCTCTATCACCTTCGTCCAAAATCTCCTTAGTAGACCTCTTAAATTTCGCAATGCCAAAAGTTTCCCTAACAGGACTCTTCTTCTTCGAAATAAAAACTCTCAACTCATCCTCTTCAGAAAGCCCCTCCCTCCTAATTTCCTCCATAGGCACAACTATACCAAAACTTCTTCCCCATCTTCTTAACCTTGATTTTACTTCTATCATGGTTATATTGATATAATCAATTATATAAATGTTTTTATTTTCAATTATTAACTAACCAAAAAGTCCTTGTCATTTTCCACGGACTGAAGTCTATGGTTTGTTTAGACTCACCAAGAATTCCTTACACCCAAAGTGTTCCACGCACTAAAGTGCGTGTTTTTTCAGAACTTTGACATAATGATAATCATTTCTTAACAAACCCAATGTTATCACAAAGTCCTTGAATTTTTACCTCGGCTTTAAAGCCGAGGTTTGTCTGGA
>CAZVKQ010000065.1:0-373 GCA_964626985.1 Candidatus Woesearchaeota archaeon
GAGTCCATTCTTGTTATTATGACTCCGGAGATTTGCGCTGACTCTTTGAATGCTTTGGCTTGAGCTTTTGCTGATTGGCCGATGTCTGCCGGCATTACTAAAAAAGTTTCTGTCGGCTTTATTGCTTTTGAGATTGACTTGATTTCTTCTATTAATTCTTTTGAGAGGGCGTCTCTTCCTGCAGTGTCAACTAAAATTAAATCGTAGTCTTTTAGTTTTTCTTTATACTGGGCGTAAATTTTTATCGGATCTTTTTCGTCTGGAGAGATGAATGCCGGGATGTTTAGGGGAGCGAGGACTTGCTTTAGTTGCTCTGGGGCTGCTGGACGGTGAACGTCTAAGCCGAGAGCTGCTACTTTGTGCCCTCTTTTGC
>CAZVKQ010000065.1:383-3876 GCA_964626985.1 Candidatus Woesearchaeota archaeon
AAGCTAGCTTAGAGATTGTTGTTGTTTTTCCTGAGCCGTAGAGGCCGACTAACATGAATACATTTTTTTTGCCTAGTTTGATTTCTTTTTTCTCGCCAAGGATTGATATTAGTTCATCATGGAGGAGTTTTATTATGTGCTCTTTTTTTTGGATGCCTTTTATTCTTTCATCCAGAGCAGCCTGTTTTATTTTTTTTGTCAGCTCCAAGACTAATTGGATGTTGACGTCTGCTTCTATGAGTGCTCTCTGGAGGTCTTTTGTTATTGAGTCTACGAGAGCTTTGTCTAGGAAGACAGCGTTTGCTATTTTATCTGTTGTTTTTTTTAGCGCCGATGATAGTTTGTCTAACATTTATATTGAAGTTTTAGGAAGGTTAATAAAGTTTTGTTTTTTATTAATAAAATGAAGGAGAGGGGCAAGGAAATTGTTCTGAGGACTATCGGGGCGATTCTTATTTTTATAGGAGGGGTTTCTATTTTTTATTCTATTTTTGACGGGAGGCCTGAAGAAATTATATGGCTTTGTTATATTGGAGCTTTAATAATGGGCTTTGGCTTTTTATTGAGAAAGGATTATTTGGTTATTTCGCAGTTTATTATTTTATTGATTCCTTTGATTATATGGGATATTGATTTTGTTTTTTATTTTATAAAGGGAGAGAGTTTTTTTGGGATTGCTGATTATTTTTTTTATACCGACGGGATTGCTAATAGGTTAATCAGCCTGCAGCACATTTTGGTTCTGCCCCTGATGGTTTTGGGAGTTTATTTTATTGAGTGGAGTTCTTGGGCTTGGAAATTGAGTTTGGGAGAGATGGGTCTGATATTTGTTTTGGGGAGATTGTTTACTTCTGAGAGTTTAAATATGAATTGTGTTTTTAGGAACTGCCTGCCTTTTTCTGTCGGGAGTTATGAAATTGTTTGGTTTGTAGTTGTTATTTTCGGGGTTTTATTGATTAATTTTATTGGGAGAAGGGTTTTTAGCGGTAAGATGTTGAGGAGATAGGTTCTGGGAAAAAGAAGGCTCGTTGTCTTTCTGGAAATTTTTCATAGTCTATTTGGAGCTGTGTTTTGTTAGGGTTTGATAAGGCTTTGTTTAGTCCGACGAGAGTTTTGCATTGATGTTCTAAGTTTGTTATGTTTCTTTCATAGTCTTCTTGGGTGTATCTTAATGGGAAGGGCAAATTTGAGCATCCTGTTGTTATTATTGCTAGTGCTAGGAAGGTTATTAAGGATTTCATTGTTTTGTTAAGGGGTTTTGGTATTTATTGTTTTAGATAATGTGATTAAACTGAGGTTTTGTGACATTAAAGACATAGTATGATGGAACAGAAAGGTTTAAATAGTTTTATTATATCTTAAGTATAATTAAATTATATATTAAATATGATGAAAAGCTTGGTTAGGATGAGGAAGGTTGGAGGTTCTTTAGTTGTTACTGTGCCTAGCGAGATAGTTGAGGAGAAATCTTTGCGTGAAGGTGAGTTAGTTGAATTTAGTTTGGAGAAAGCAAGGAGGAGTTTCTTTGGTTCCGCTAAGGGGATAGGTTCTTTTACAGAGGAAGATAAATTTAAGGGGCAATTGGAAGAGGATGAGTAAGTATATTATTGATGCTTCTGCCTGGATAGAGTATTTGGATGGGAGTAGTGTGGGCGCAGAAGTTGGCAGGATTGTAGAGAATGAGGGGAATGACATAATTACTTCCAGCCTGACTATTGCGGAGGTTTATAGTAAGTTTATTAGATTGGGTAGGGATTATTTACTTGCTAAGAAAGCTATTACAACGCTTTCGAGGATTGTTTTAGTTGATGAGGAAATTGGAGAGCTTGCTGGTAAGATTCATTCTAAGATAAAGCAAATAGATAAGAACTTTGGTATGGCTGACGCAATAATTGCTGCAACTGCTGAAGTTAATCATTCATTCATTGTGAGCAAGGATCCTCATTTTAAGAATTTTAAGAAGATTGTTTTTATTGGCGATGATCCGATAAAGGCTTTGGGCAGGATTGGAAGGGAGAAGTTGAAAGGCAAGCCTATTGCGAGGTTAAGGAAGGAGGCTGGAAGAGATAGACATACTGTTGAGAAGAAAGATTAGTTTTCTAATCCTAGATTTTTCAGGACTGTTTCTTTTGTGAATGGCTGAAGGTCTTTGTATTTTTGTCCAGTGCCGAGGAAGTAGATTGGTTTTTGCGTTACGTATGAGACAGAGAGGATTGTTCCGGCTTTTTCATCTATGTCTGCTTTTGAAAGGATTATTCCGTCTATTCCGATTTCTTCGTTGAAGGTTTTGGCTTGTTCTATTGCGTCGTTGCCTGTTATTGATTCTCCGACGAATATTTTTAGATTTGGCTTTGAGACTTTTACTATTTTCTGCATTTCTTTTAATAGGTTGGAATTAGTATACATTCTTCCTGCCGTGTCTATAAGGACTGTTTTTATTTTGTGTTTTTTTGCGTATTGAATTGCATCGAAAGCGACTGCGGCAGGGTCTGAGCCGTAAGTTTTTTTTATTAGAGGGATTTTTAGAGCTTGGGCGTGTTTTTCTAATTGCTCAATTGAGGCAGCCCTGAATGTGTCTGCGGCTGCTAAGCAGGACGAGATATTATTTTCTTTTAGATAATTTGATAGTTTTGCTATTGAGGTTGTTTTTCCAGAGCCGTTGATTCCGAAGAAGAGGATTATATATGGTTCTAACGATGAATTTATTTGTTCTATTAGAGAAGGAGGTTCTATTAGAAGAGAGAGAATGGATTCTTTTAGAGAGGAGAGAATTGTTGAGTTAATTTCAGAGCGTTTTATTGAGATTCCTACTAAATCTTTTTTCAAGTATTCTTTAATTTTGTCTACTGCTTCAAGCGCTACATTATTTTCTAATAAGGAGAGTTCTAGTTCAATGAATAGCTCATCAAATTGCTCTTGTTTCAATATTGATGTTGTTAGTTTCTTTTTTAGTTTTGTGAAGAAGGTTTGTTCTTCTTGCTTTAATGTTTGGGCAGGTGTTTCTGTTTTTGGGGTTTGGGTTTCTGTCTTGGATTCTTGTGTTTCAGTCTGGAGGCGCCCATCCGTCCGCCCAGAACTTGGCTCTTTTTTTGTATCTGATTTCTGTTCTTGGTTTTCTTTGCTCTTTGGTCTTTTTTGAGGCGCTTCGCTGGGTTTTTCTTCTTTTTCCTCGGATTTTTTGAATAGTGAGGAGAATTTTTTCTTTAGTGATTCAAACATGTATTTTTTAGAGAAGTAGGATTTATAAATGGTATGGATATTGTTATTTGAGATGGGATTGAGGAGATTAGGGCAGCAGGTTTGCGGTTTTATTTTTAGGCCTTTTGCTGAAGGGACACTTAGAGAGTTACAAAATGAATACCCTGATTGTTATAGGGATTTGATTGCTTCTTATCCAGCAGCGAAAACCTCGGCTTCAGAGATTAAAAATCTCTGACTCATTCAACTCAAAGAGTTGAAGGCTTTAGTCCGAGGATGAGGCTTTCGCCGCTGT
>CAZVKQ010000066.1:0-3769 GCA_964626985.1 Candidatus Woesearchaeota archaeon
TGTTTTCATTTTATCTCTCATATTTATTTTTTAATTCGAATGTTGTGTGTATAGCTAATCCTAACAATTCATCAACGAGCAATTTAAATGCGTATGAAACTTCTATCGGCTCTGAATCATTATTTCCGCATAATAAGCAAGGGGTCTTATTTCTAATTACGTCTTCATATGCAATATTTCCGCATTCCTTGCATACATAAACTGTTGTTCTATCTGAATTATATCTTTCTTTCAATAATAATGATGCTCCATGCCCTACTAATGCCTGCTGCTCCATCTCTCCAAGTCTTAATCCTCCCCCCCTTGCTCTTCCTTCTATAGGTTGCCTTGTCAATAATGCAACTTTTCCTGATGCCCTTGCATGCAATAGGTTCTTCACCATTCTTTTCAGTTTCAAATAATACATATTTCCAATGTAAATCTTGGCTTCTAATTTCTTTCCTGTAACACCAGAATACATTATCTCCTTTCCGTCATAGCTGAATCCTTTTTCCTTCAGCATTGCTTCTAGCTCTTCAACGCTCATTCCTGTAAATGGAGTCCCGTCAACAATCTTTCCGTTTGTTGCAGCGCTTTTTCCAGCAAGCAATTCTATTAAATATCCAACCGTCATTCTGCTTGGAATTCCATGAGGATTAAACATTAAATCTGGTTTAACTCCTCTTGATGTAAATGGAATGTCTTTATCATCAGCTATGTGTCCAACAACTCCTTTCTGCCCATGAGGAGCCGAGAACTTGTCTCCAGGTTCTGGAAGCCTTGTATCTCTTGTCCTAACTTGAACAACTTTATTTCCCTCTCCGTCAACTGTGATAAAAACAGCATCAACTGTTCCTCTTTCTTCTTGTCTGATTGCAGAGCTTGCTTCTTTCTTTGCTTGAATGCTTAAATCCCTTGCTTCTGACAAGAATTTAGGAGGAGTAGTTTTTCCAATAACAACATCTCCAGATCCCATGTCTGCTTCAGGATATGCAACTCCATCATCTTCCAAGAATCTGTATGAATCTTCAGTTCTATATCCAGACACGTCTTTATCAGGAATTGTAATTTCATCCTTTAAGCCTCCTGCATACTGCAGTTCAGTTGCGCCATATGGCCTGAAATATGTTGATCTTCCCATTCCTCTGTCAATACTGGCTTTATTTAACACAACTGCATCTTCCATGTTATATCCTTCAAATGGCATTATAGCTACAATTATATTCTGCCCAGCAGGATAAACATTTAATGTATCGTAAATAAAGCTTCTTACTAACGGCCTTTGAGGATAGTGCAATATAGAAACATCAGTATCAATCCTCACTAAATAATTAGAGGCATAAATTCCAAGACTCTGCTTTAATGTCTTGCTTCCTCTGTTCAATCTAGAGCTCTGATCATGATTAGCAAACGGTACAAGTGAAGTAACCAACCCAAACAAATCAACAGGATGTATCTCCAAATGCGTGTTTTCAGAAGTTAATTCGTCCTCTCTTAATGAAACTAAAGCATTTTCCTCTTCAGCAGCATCAATATACTCAATTATACCTTTTTTTATCAAATCTTCCCATTTCGTTTTTCCTTCTTCCAGTAATATAAGATGCTCATCTTTCAGTTTGCTTGCTCCATTTTCTGCTATAATCAAAGGCCTTAATACTCTTCCAACTTCAATTGAAATTGTTATCTGATCAAGCAAATCATCCCATCTTACACTTAATTCCTTAGGAAGTTCTCCAGCTCTCCTAGCGTTTTTTAATTTCTGAATAAATTCACTTTGGTTTGTCACAAAACCTATAAAGTTTCCATTAAAGAATACATCTTTCCCATTTTCTTCTTTGCTGAGACCCAAATCTCCGAGTTTTTTAATTATTGTCTTATTGTCAAAATCAACTACGGTTGTTGAAATCTTTGCCAATAATGAAAGATTTTTTCTCAATCCAATTTCAGTTCCTTCTGGAGTTTCTGTCGGGCAGAATCTTCCGTAATGTGTCGGATGTAATGTCCTAGCTAAAAAGTTTTCCTGCTCTCCAGGCAGTGTGCTGGAAACCCTCTGCAATTGCGATAAAACAGCCAGGTAATTTGTCTTGTCCATGTTTTGGGTAACTCCGGATTTTTCTCCTATCCAGCTTCCTGTTGCAATAGCGCTTTCAATTCTATGAGTAAATAAAGTTGATTTAGCAATTGTTTTTAATGAATAGAATTTTTTTCTCTTGCTGATTTTTTGTAGGGAATATTGTATATCCCTTATTAAAATTCCCAAATTGACTCTGAATAAATCAGCCAGTAAATCTCCAGAAAGTTTAACTCTCTTGTTTGCATAATGATCTTTATCAGTTCTTATTTTTTCATTCTCCTTTGATCTTAAGTATAGTCTTATTAATCTACATAAAGTCATTGCTTTTTCTATTCTGCTTGATTTTTCTGATCCAATATGGGGCAAAAAGAAAGAGTCCATTCTTTGCTTGACTCTGTCTAATACCTCCTTCTTTGTTCCTTGCAATCCTGCTTTTTCAGCGATATAAACCATAGCATCTTCAGCGCTTTGAATGCTGGCAAATTCATACAAATTGACTATTAATGTATCATTTTCATACCCTATTGCTTTGGCAATGTCTGATTCTTTTATCATTCCAAGAGCTTTCAATAAGACCATTGAAGGAATATTTTTTAGTCTGCTAAAGCTAATATCCAATATACCATCTCCGGTCTCGCTTATTGTTGTAGGAATTCTATAAGAGCCCCTTTGCGAGAATACGCGAAGAGTCAAACCTAATCTTCCTTCTTCTATAAAGGGCTGATTAGCAGCCAAATCTTCAGACATTACAATAACCCTCTCATTCCCATTAATTATGAAATATCCTCCTTGATCGAGAGAATCCATGTAATTTCTGACTAATTCCTCTTTAGTCATATTATGAGTGGAACATGCAGCGCTTCTAACAATAATAGGTATTCTTCCTATCTCAACTTCAGCACTGTCGCTTTGGTCTCCATATTTAACAGAAAGCTCAACATAAACAGGAGCAGAATATGTTAAATTTCTTAACTTGGCAATTATAGGAGTTATCACGGTTGTACTTCCATCTGCTTCAACAATATCCGGCTTTCCAACTCTGACTCTCCCAAGTCTTATTTCAACATCTTCATTAGTTAAAGATTGATTCAGGTCATCAACAATCTCCTGCATTCTTTTATTTAGAAAATTATTGAAAGAAGTTATGTTAGACTCAAATAAAGAATGCTCTTCAAGATATTTCTTAACTAAAATGTCATTTTTGTTTTTCATTTTATTTAACCCACGACGCGATAATAGACATAAATCTTATCATCTTCCTTTCTTTCTATTTTAACAACGTCTCCCTTAACACATCCTTCTGGAATAGCGGGGTCGTTGGACTTTATTTTCGGCAACTGAAGCAAAGTGATATTGAATTTGTCAAGTAGTTTTTTTACCTCTTCAGGCTTCAATTTTGTATGTTTTGGTTGGAGGATATGCATTGTTAGAGCAACAATAAACGCGATAATGCTAGTAATTATAAAGAGTAAAAGTGTGGCTTTTTAAATGTTTTCTTTTTAAGGACAATTCCAAATATCGCATTCTATTCAATTTTTATATTTATTATTAGCTTGTAAAGTTAATAAATATTTCTATATTTAATTGATAAAATGGTCCCGACGGGATTTGAACCCGCGACACCATGGTTGCTTCAAACAAGCTTTATAAAAGCCATGTGCTCTACCAGGCTGAGCTACGGAACCGCAATTTAGAAAGAAAAAGTTGTTATTTAAA
>CAZVKQ010000067.1:0-3665 GCA_964626985.1 Candidatus Woesearchaeota archaeon
TTTGTGAGTTGGAATACTTGAGAGAGCTCTGCTCTCTCATTGAAATCTTCAACTCCTTGAGTTAAATGAGTCAGAGATTTTTAATCTCTGAATCCGAGGTTTTCGCTGCTGGATAAGAATACAATAATATTTATAAGATCAAATAAAATAGAATTTTATGTCTTACGCAAATTTATTAGCAAGAACAAACCAAGGAAGTTACCTAATGCAAGTTAGAAAAGTTAACGATCCAAGATTCAAATCTGGAAGTTATCCTTATGTTTTCCCTGGAACAATATCTCTTTTTGGAGGAGAAATAGAGAACGAAGAATCTGTATCAGAAGGATTTGAAAGAGAAATCCAAGAGGAACTCCCAGGACTCAAATTAAGAGGAAAAAATAGAAAAAAGAACTTACAACTGGGAAAGAGATCTTAACCCTTTGTTTGACAGACTTAACAAATTCTTCAAGGGCAATTTAGAATCATTCTTAGGATTTGAACTAGACGCACAAGTCCCACAATCAGCATTAGGAAAAAAAGAGGAGAACTAATAACCTATAGGCAATTTCTTTTATCCTTAGGTGAAAATAATGTCCACACAATAGACATAAATTATGAAACACTTGATAAAATAGAAGACAAAGAAGGAGGCGGAATAATATTCGTGCCTTCACAAGTAGCAAGAAGTCTAGTCATGGTACCCGACGATAAATTTCCTTTGCTGGACGATATTAGAATAAGAACAGAAAGAGGAGAAAAGGTCATTAATCCTTAACACTAGAAAAATAAACTTCATCTAAAATAATAATTAAAGAAATCATTATCAACAATAACTCCTCCAGTTATCACTCCCTCGCCGCTGCCCCCTTCTTCACCAGACTCTCCTCCCTCGCTGCCAGAACCCCCAGAATCAAAACTCCCTTCTCCAGAATTATCAAAGCCTTCGCTCCCTTCAAAAAATTCTCCGCCGCCAAACTCTTCGGGAGGCCTAAATTCTCCTTCAGGAGGAACAAATCCTTCAGGAGGCCTAAATTCTCCCTCTGGCGGTCTAAACTCTCTAAACTCTTCCCTAAACTCCTGCCTTTCTTCTACCCTACATCTACAAGTTCCTCCAGAAAAGTCCCAAGCCCCCCCTCTCGCACTACACTCGTTCGCACACTGGCTCTCCCTCTCTTTAGTCTCTGCAAATCTCTGCTCAAAATGACTATTTAAAACTCTCTCGCATTCTTCTCTTGTAGAAGTTCCTGCCTCTCTACACTGTGGTGGAAATCCAGGCCCAGGCCCGCTATGATAATCCTCTCTATATTGCATCGCCCCTGAAAACGCCTCGTCAAAACACTTCAACCTCTCTTGTGAATCGCTAATTCCGTTGCATCTCGCTCCTAAAGCAGGCGCAAATCCAGGAGGTCCTCGTCCCTCACCCTCCCTAAAATTATCCATTATCTCTCTGCATTTCTTCTCGTCGCCTCTGCTCTCTCCTGTCAATCCCGCATCAATACACTCTTGTGGCGCATTCTCTCTGAACATCAAAGCTCCGCATTCTTTAGGACTCCTCAATCCCGCATCAATACACTCTTGTGGCGCATTCTCTCTGAACATTATCTCCTCGCAAGCCTCTCTCGCCTCTCTCTCACTGCTAATATCAATCTCGCCTCTTTCCAGCGCCTCAACACATTCAGGAGGAGCATGAACTCTGAACATTATCTGCATGCAAGCCTCTCTAGAAGTAGCTCCTGCCTCTATGCACTCTCTAGGAGCCCTATTATCAAACTGCTCATCCTCAAACTCGCCCTCAATATCAAACAAAACATCCAATAAATGTTCTGGCAGCAAGTCTTCTATGCCTTCAGCTTCCTCATCCGCCAAATCGCAGGCATCATCATCCCCTTGATTACATCTCAATTCAAGAGGCGCAATTATCGCGCACTTATCAGCAAAAGCACTAACACTAATATCCTGGCATCTACATTCTGCTCCGCTGGTTCTAAAACACTGACTCATTATATCAAAGAATTCTTTAGCTTCTTTCTCTTGCTCTGTAGTCAATTCACTATGCAATCTCTTCTGCCACTTCGGAGCATCATCCCCTGCTCTGCAAACCCGACCATACTCTGAAGGATCAAGTTCGCTCAAAGTTCTGCAAAGCTCTCTTATCTTAGAAGCAATCTCAACAGCAGTCACAATCTTTCCTTCTCTTTCTAAAACATCGTCAACAAATTCTCCTCTTGCATCTTCAGGAATTTCACTCTCTATTTCCCTCAAAGCATTTCTAATCGCAGCAGCACTCCTTCTTGCCTCCTCCCTCTTTTCAGGATCAACCTCTTTCTCTAATTCATCAGCATATTCCTTATACTTCTCAAGCGCCTTTCTCGCAGCTTCAATATTCCCCTTACTAATCATCTCTCTTATCTCTGCAATCTTCTTCTCCTTATTTCCCAACTCGTCTCTAAATCTTGACAAAATAGAATCCTCAACAAAATAAAAAGCACTATCGGGAGTTATTCCAGCTCCTCTTAACTCTGCATCACTATACTCTGCCTCAACATCATCTAATATATCTGTCTCGTCCTCTTCAAACTCTTCTCCGTCATCAAGCCCATCTTCGTCGTCAAACCCATCATCTAACTCTGTTTCAAAATTACCATTGTCACTATCTACGACTTCTTCACTTCCATCGTCAACAGGCAAACCTGTCTCGTCATCAACTCCATCTCCATCTAAATCAGCCGCCAAAACCATAGGCAAAACAAACAAGCTCAAAGCTAATGCAAAAACAAATAATAACACAACACCCCTCTTTAACATTAATTAAACAGTAAAAAAAACTATTTAAATGTTACCAAAACTATATTTATACAAATTTCAGCCAATCTAATGCAAACCTTTTTCCATATCAAAACATAGAAAAGCCACTAGCATAGAAGTAGCCAACCAAGCAATTAAAGAACTTAGTATTTTTCATAAAGGTCTTAAAATGATTTTCTAATGTATCCGTCCTTTATTAGTTATGAATGTTGTGTCTACCATATTTATACTCCTATTTTCTCCTTTTTATCCTTTTTATCCTTTTTCATACTTGCCATTTCATTAATTTTCTTCTCCAGTTCCTCAATCAGAATTGGCTCATAACCAGTCTTCTCAACACTGACATTAATTCCTTCAAAGCTTTCTTTTTCATGAATGTGTCCATGAATATTAATACATCCTTTAGGAATCTCCTTTTTGGAATTGGCTTGTGACTGAAAACAAAATCTCCTATTCTTAATGAATCATTCACAACAATAAACTCTTTGATAACCTTGTCGTGATTTCCCTTGATTAAGATAATTGTTCCATTAAGTTTTTCTCTTGTTTCCTTAACTTTCTCTTTTGTTCCTAATGCAAAATCTCCAAGGTGAATAACTAAGTCATCCTTCCCAACTTTCTTATTCCACTTTTCAACCATAACTTTGTCCATTTCCTCAACTGTCTTAAATGGCCTATTGCAATATTCAATTATATTTTTATGATGGAAATGATGATCTGCTGTTATGAAGATTTTCATTTTTTTCTATTCTCGCTGGTTAACTTATCCAAGATATCTTTTAATTTTTGATAATTCTTTTTTGTAAACTCAATTACTTTATTAGCATATTCTTTATCGAGGATAGTCCCATAATACAACATACCATTTCTGAAAAATCTCA
>CAZVKQ010000068.1:0-3594 GCA_964626985.1 Candidatus Woesearchaeota archaeon
TTTGGGATCCAATCAAGGAAGAGATTTTCATCAAGGATGAGTTTTATAGTAATGGAAGCTTAAAATCATCAACCTATTATTTTGGCGATGATTACATTGTTATTCAGAATTCAAGCGGGACTTATAATAGAACAAATATCTATTGCCAGTTGAATTGCATATTCAACTTCCTTATAAAGCCTGTTTCTATTTCCCTATCCTCTAGTTGTTTCTCGTCATCAGGTAAAAATTCTTCTATAAAAGATAAAGAATTCCTCAGTTCCCTAATTTTAGAATTTATAATCTCAATCCTTAATTTTCTCATTTAATTTCCTCCAAACCAATATAATCATAATAATATTTCTTAAAATCCTCAAATTTTTTTATAGTTTCATAAGCAATGTCATGTAAAAATCCAAAGTCTTTAACATAAATAACTTTTCCTCTTAAAACTTCTTTTTGAATATACAAGGGCAAATCCTGAAAAACATGGACATCAAATAAATCCTTGGAAGAAGCCCTTATTCTAAATTTAAATCTCTCGCTCTGACTCCCTTCATAATAAACAGCAAAATCATAGTCAGACATTTTATTTGATTTATCAAGTACATGAGAGCCATATAAAATGACAAATTTCACTCTGCTAAAACCAGGCACTTTCCTTAGTTCTTTCATAAACAACCTAACATTATCATCCATAAAAATAACAAAATAATCAACTTTAAATACTTTATTTGTAATTGGGTTGCCTCTTCTCAAGCTTCCTAACTCTCTTCTCAAAATTATCAAATCTCTTCTTATTGTTCAAATCAAAAAAACACGCCGTGAATATTCATTGCAACAAAACCCCTAAATTTATAATCTCTCTAACCCTTCAATTCGCAACAACTAATAATAACTAATAATTTTTTGACCTACAGTTAGGGCGGGTGGGAGGGTAGCTGTGTGGGTCAAAAATTAAAATCAAGTAAATCAAGAAAAGAGTAAAATGTCACCAATAAATCCAAGCGATTCAACAAAAGAAATCTTAGAAAAATACGCAAGAAAACTAGACTCGGAAATAAGCCCGTTCCAAGCCCAACAAAACTATTCCGTAGAATATACAAAATTCAAAGAAGAACTAGGGCACGAACTCTCAAGATACGAGAGATGGGCTCAATCTCTCGGAAGCATAATAAAACTAAAAGTCTCTGAAAAAGACAGAATAAAATTAGAAAAATATCTCCAGACAGCGCACTTAGATGTAACACCCTCGCAGGCAGTAACTCTGGCGGCAGTTTCAATGCTCGGAATCTTTTTCCTAACTCTGCTGATAACAGTAGCAATATTCCTAATCAACGGCTCTCTCCAAATTCTACTGGGCTTCCTCGGATTAATAACAGCTCTTTTTGTCTTCTACTACACATTCACAATGCCTCAAAGAATAGCAAACCAGTGGCGTCTAAAAGCGTCCTCTCAAATGGTCCCTGCAATTCTCTACACCGTCGTATATATGAAGCATACATCAAATTTAGAAAGAGCAGTAGCATTCACTTCAGAGCACTTAGAAGGCCCATTAGCATTAGACTTCAAAAAAATATTTTACGATGTTGAAATAGGAAGATACTCAACAATAAAACAATCCCTTGACAACTATTTAGAATCATGGAGATATCACGCAACAGAATTCGTTGAATCATTCCATTTGATAGAATCCTCTCTCTTTGAGCCAGATGAAACTCAAAGAGTTCTAATACTAGAAAGAGCACTCCAGGTCATTCTTGACGGTGTCTATGAAAAAATGCTCGTCTACACAAGAAAAATCCGCTCGCCGCTAACAAACATTTACATGCTCGGAATCATACTTCCTACATTAGGGCTGGCTCTCCTGCCCTTAGCATCAACTTTGCTGGGCGGAATAATACAATGGCATCATGTCTTCGCTTTATTCAATATTATAATCCCATTCTTCGTTTTCTACATGGCGTCGCAAGTCCTCCTAAAGCGTCCCGGCGGATACGGTGAATCCTCAATCTTGGAGCTGAACCCCTACTATCCAAGCTACAAATCAAAAAAACCCTGGCTAACAGCAGCACTAATAACTCTTCCGATATTAATAATCGGGCTTCTCCCTTTAATATTCCAAATTACTTTCCTAACTTCTGCATTAGGAATACAATCAGACTACACCTTCGCAGAGTTAAGAATCCCCATACTTCAAGAAACAAAACTATTTGATTTCCAGACATTCACAGTAGCAGGCATAGAAAATAAAACAGGCCCATTCAGCCCATTAGCAGTAATTCTCTCCCTATTCATTCCCCTGTCAATAGCACTATTCTTCTCTATAGCTTACAAAGCAAAAACAAAACAAATAATAAAATACAGAAGAAGAACAAAAGCACTTGAAGCAGAATTCACAAATTCAATCTTCCAATTAGGAAACAGAATAGGCGACGGAATCCCGGCAGAAATCGCATTCGGTAGAGTTGCCGAATCAACAACAGGCCTTACAACTTCAAAATTCTTCGCCCTCGTAAACCAAAACATCCAGCAATTAGGAATGTCAGTAGAAAGAGCAATCTTTGACAAAAGAAGAGGGGCGATAATTTACTTCCCCTCTCCGCTAATAGCAACCTCAATGAAAATTTTAATAGAGTCCTTAAGAAAAGGCCTCGCAGTCGCAGCCCGCTCTCTAATGGCAATTTCCAACTATGTAAAAAACATCCAAAAAATAAACGAGCGCCTAAAAGACCTTCTTGCAGAAATTGAAAAAAATATGAAATCAAACATGACTTTTCTTGCGCCAATACTTGCAGGAATCGTCGTCGGCCTCTCAACAATGATAACTCTAATCCTCACAAGATTAAGAACCCTGACTCAATTAGGAGACCAGGAAGGCCTTGGAAATTTAGGAAACATAATTCAAATCTTTGACGTAACACAAATGATCCCCCCATACTTCATCCAAGCCTCAATCGGAATATATATAGTAGAAATAATATTCATCTTAACAGCAACATTAGTAACAATCAACTCTGGGCAAGACCCATTACAACAAAAATACGATATCTCAAAAAACCTAAAGCGTGGAATCTTCCTCTACATAATAACTTCTCTAGTTTCAATAATCGCCCTTTCGCTATTGGCTGCGATATCTCTGCAAGGTTTAGGCTAAAATATTAAGTAATCAAATCCTCTTGCTCTCTCTAATCAGCCACTTCCCCCATAAAGGAAAAACCCTCTCCCCCAAAGGCAGGCCGATCTCCTCCCTGACAGAATCGCTTATTTTATGAAAAACAGTATTAGACAAAACATTAAACTTCGCCTCCATCAGCTCCAGCTTCCCGCTCTTCAGAGCAGCATCAACAATCTCCTGCTTAATCTTTCCCCTCAACAAAATATTATCCCAAACCGCGTCCCAATTCCCAGCCCACCCCTTCACATTCCCGGCAATAGATTTGATAACTTCAGAATCCCCGTTAATCAACTCTTCCGAAGGCTCAAGCTCATCCTTCTCAACATTATATCTGACTAGCTCAACAAAACCTTTCTCTATAGAAGGATCTTTCTCCCAATGCTTCCTAACCTCTGTCAAGCCGACAACTCTTTTCAAAGAGTGCAGGCCGTCAGGAG
>CAZVKQ010000069.1:0-3140 GCA_964626985.1 Candidatus Woesearchaeota archaeon
GAAGAAGGAACATTTCCAATAGGCGGAGCAATACTGCTAAAGCTCCTCACAAACCTAAAACCAATATTATAATTCCCGTCATAAGGCCTTTCCCCGTAAATAGTTGCCGAGCGAAGATTAGGGTCAGCAGGATGATTAATATCTCCTCCTAAAACAACATGCCTGTTGCTAACAGAAGGAATGAATACTCCCCCCGGAACATCCCACACCCACTCCCAAACATTCCCCCCCATATCATACAAGCCAAGAGCATTCGGCAATTTTGTTCCGGCAACTTGCGTCTTCCTATCACTATTAACATTAATCCATGAATTCGTAGAATCAATCGCCTGTAAAGCAAATGCTAATTTCCATTCAGCAGCAGTCGGCAGTCTGTAGCCATCAGCACTCCATTTAACATAAATCTCTGGAGAAGAGCCGTAATTTGCTTTCTTATAAATATCAGTTGCTCTTCTCAATACTTTTGTCAAAGCAGAGTCAGAATAATAAACCGGCTCCTTCCCTTCAATCTCTGATAAAGCATTAGCCATCACAATAGCATCCTTCCAAGATACATCTGTTACTGGCTCTCTTGTTGAATGACTCCTCTTCCCTAAATCCATGCTCCCCATGTCTGCTTCAGAATCAAAAACATAACCCTCATCAATCGTAAATTGATTGCTTGTTGCATAATATTCAATTTTATTCCAAGTCTCATAATCCATCTCCTTCGTCGCCATAACAAACTCCGGGATATTTTCTCCGTCAATAACTCCAGAAAGAACAACAGCCATATCAAAATACTCACTATACTTCATAGGCCTTGTAACAACTGCCTTTGCTTCAAAAGTTCCCCACTTCAGTCCATTCCAATTTACATTGCTAAAATCTCTTCCAATATACCATCCAACTGCCTGAACATCTGTAAAAGTATGAGAAGAAAAAACAGCACTGGCAGAATCAAAATCAATTCTATAAGGGCCTTGAGGATTATACACCGACCATCCTGTCTGTGTTGGATGCAAAGCATGCAATGCTGCCTTTTGCCCAGTAGATAAGTCCTCAAACGTCTGCTCTGAAATGTAAAACTGCTGTCCGTCTTGAACAACAAATCTTATCTTAGCTCCCCCTTCAGGATAATATCTCCTGTCTCTAACAGACAGAGTGCTCTCATCATCAAAAGTAACTGTATATTCATCCCCTCTGTTTATAAAATCTTCTTTCTTCCAGAGCCAAAGCCCATGCACGCTTGCAAAATGATCTGCCTCGCGCTGCTGGAACATCAAATTCAAATCATCTTTTGCATCTCCGTGATCAACATTAATGCACTCTTTAAAGCCAGTCCCCCCCAATATACCAAAATCACTAGCCAAATAAGCTGTCTGCCCTCCATAAAACTTGTAGTTCAAATGCTCCTCGCTATATCCCGGCCTTTTAGGATTAAACGGCTCTGTTAAACTAAATGTCCTATAAAAAACAAAATCATTTACGCTGTCTCCATCGCCGTCAACATCTAAGATTCCTTTTTCAACAATACTACTAGTTCCTTGAAATTTCAATGCAGGACTCGTCCTCGCCTGCCCATAACAAAGAGACTGTCCTGAAGAAGTTGGATTCCATGCATAATCATTCCCGAAATCAACTATTCTAACATTTGCTGATTCAGTTTCTCCCTCTATTAAACTAACTCCAACTCCCCCAGTAACTTCCAACAAACCACTCTGAACACTATCTCCATCACTTCCAACAACGCTTCCTGTAACTCCAATAACCCCTCCTGTAATCCCTGCATTAGACTCAGCTTTCTTAACGCCTTCTAATCGTGCCTCAAAATAAAATTCAGGATTTCTATTTAAGGCAGCCGCAATTCCTTCGTCAAACCATTCCGCATTCCAAGAACTCCTCGCCTCTCCCTCAGAAAAAACAGCTCCCAATGGCTGCTTCTTTATTTTATCAGTTCTCACAAAACCTCCTTCTCTAACCTCAAAATTAACAACCCTTCCCTCGCAGTTTTCTCCTCCGACAATTAAAGAAATACTCTCGCCGTCAACAGCTTCCCCCTTGCTCCAAGTAGCGCTTGTTAATTTACATTCCTGTTTAACACTCCCAATATCAACAACACAAGTCTCAACACTAATCTCGCAGCTCTTAGTGCAAGTCAAGCTACCTCCTCCATACCCAAAACTAGAACAGCTCTTCCCCTGAAATTCAACACCCTCGCACTCCTCGCCGTTATTCAAAACTCCGTCGCCGCAAACTCCTGTCCTATTTAAGTCAACAACTATCTTTCCTGAATCTTCAAAACCCCAATTAAATTGAATATCATCTAATCTCCCCCCCTCGCTAAAAATAACTCTATACTTAAATCCATTAGCAGGAAAATTACAACCAATTAAATTAGCATCTTTTTCAACATTACACCAACTCAAGCCATTATCAGTGCTGGCTTCAACTCTAACATTCTCACCAGTCCAATTTCCTCTCAATCCAGAAATTTCTCCTGTGCCAATAAACAAAGACTCAAAACTTCCGTCTATCTCTCTGCTATCTCCCCCAACATAATTCATAACTCTTTTAACTTCATCAGCATTCAAAACCCTATTATACAATCTAACCTCATCAATAGTTCCTGCGAAAGCATTTCCGCCGGTAGATTTCTTTGAAGCCCCAATTAAAAACAAATTCTGTCCAATCAACTCCCCAACAAATTGCGTTCCAGCATTAGAGCACAGCTCTCCATCTAAATAGCAGAACATTTTTTTTGAAGAATCAAAACTGCAAGTGACATGATGCCACTCCCCTGTCAAAAGATTTCCATTATTACAATTATATAAAAACGGCGCAGTCCCATTGCTCATTCTCATCCTCAACTTATGAGAACTTCCGACTTTAGCTCTTGTCAATTCAAATTTGGGAGAGTTAGTCCCGACGGCATCTGCGCCAACCTTAAATATGCTCATCGTCCCTGCATCAGTAGAAGGATTAACCCAGGCGCTGACACTAAACTCATTCAAATTAAATTCCTCTCGCTCCCCAAAATCAACATAATCTCCTTCCCCATCCAAACTCAACGCTTGCCCAACTCTCCCAGAAGCAAAAGAAGCGTCCCCAGCTAACACCCCATCTGCAACGCCATTATTAAAATTCCAGTCCCCAATCAA
>CAZVKQ010000069.1:3150-3551 GCA_964626985.1 Candidatus Woesearchaeota archaeon
ACCCCCCATTAACATCTTCCGCAGAAGAAACAACAGAGCCATTAAAAATCAAAGCCCCAACACCATCAAAAGCAACATTCTTAACACTCGTCAAATCAATAGAAACATTCTAAAAACCATTAGAAAAATCCTCGCTAAAACTTTTCTCTCCAAAAACAGCAAATCCAGTCAAGTTAAAATTTATAATTAAAACAATAACAGCCAAAACAATAACAGCTATACTTCCAACTAAAAGTCCATTCCCCTTTTTCATCTCAATTATTTACAAAACCGCATATAAAAATATTCCTATATCAAAAAGTCCTTGTGTATTACTGAGGACTAAAGTCCGCAGTTTGTTTGGACTTTTGGATGCGTGAAAATTCCTCTTGAATTGGAATTTTCTGCACAGAGAATTGCTA
>CAZVKQ010000070.1:0-3447 GCA_964626985.1 Candidatus Woesearchaeota archaeon
TATCATTCAAATCCTTCAAAACATTCCCAGAACTATCAGTTAAACTAGCAACAACTTTATAACTCCCTTCCTCATCAACACTAACTCCAAGAGGATTAAATAAAGCGTCAAGTTTAATCAATCCATTAGCAGGAATCGTTACCTGCTGATTAACAGGCGTCTCAATATCCGCCCAAATGTTTGACGTAACCTCTTTTTGGATTTTTATCCGAAGATAAACAGCTAAATCAGCGCCTGCGTTGTTCACGGCTTTTGACTGTGGCCTTTGTTGAGCCGCTTCGCTTATATCATATCTATTTTCACAACCTGTATCATCTTGGTCAATTAATCCATCACCATCATTGTCTATACCGTCAGAGCATTCTGTATCTCCATCATTTATTTCATTATTATCATTGAGGCTTTCACAGCCAAAATCATCAGGATAATCTACTGAACCATCGTTGTCATTATCTATACCGTCGGAGCATTGAGTCATTGCGCTACCACCAACCGCTGCTAAAACATCTATTCTTCCAGCCCCTTGTATATTCTCATCCAAACCTAAATCAACAGCACTATCCATCAAAGCAGTTTTTATCTGCTCAGGAGTCCAATCAGGATGTGCCTGCTTAATTAAAGCAACAGCTCCTGCGACATGGGGTGCAGCCATAGAAGTCCCAGCTATTGCAACATGTTCTCCCTCAAGACACTCATATCCAGCATAAGCAGAATTAAATCTTGCGGCACAAATCATCGCTCCAGGAGCAACAACATCTGGCTTTACTAAATTAAAACCATCCCCTACAACAGGCCCTCTTGAGCTAAAGAAAGTAATCTGATCTTCTCTAGGATTATTATCATCCCCATACTGCCCATCATAGTCTTTTTTCCAAGTTGCCCCCACCGTTATTGCTTTTCTTGCAGTTCCAGGAGAACCAATTGTCCCAGATCCAGGGCCTTCATTCCCCGCAGATACTACTACTGAAACCCCAGCGCTTACTGCATTGTCTACTGCAGTGCTCTTCTCATCATTTGGACCACAATAACTGAAATAACCTCCGTACTCAACCTTGCAAGCAGTACCTAAACTCATGCTAATAACATCTGCACCGTCTAGTACGGCTTGGTCTATTGCATCTATTATGACACTAATGTATGCATAGGGGAAAACTTTGTAAGCTAGAATCTTAGCATCGGGAGCTACTCCTTTTAATGCTCCATTTCCTGCAGCTGTTGCTGCGACATGAGTGCCATGGCCATAATAATCAAATGGATCTGCGTCATTGTCAGAAAAGTCGTATCCTCCTATTATCTTTAAATTTGGAAATAGATTAGAAGTATCTGTAATGTCTAATCCTGTAATTTGATCTTCTTGCTGGGATATTAGATTATATAAAAATAATTGTTCGCTTCTACCTATCCAAATTAAGTTATTTCCATACATCATAGAATAAACTAAACCAGAAGACCGATCTATTAAAATGTTTTTCTCTCCAGTAGAAATATCATAACTCCAAATATCAAAGTTATTGCCTCCTACTTGTGACCAAATAACTTTATTGTTATGAATTGAGGGTTCCCTTGTAAGAAAGGCATCTTCTGTGATCTGAGTAATTTCTGAATTCACTAAATCATACATATAAATTTGATCGTCATTTAAATTGATCCAGATTACATAGTTCCCATATACAGAATAACCCCTATGGTTATTTGCCGCACTTGGTGCTTGTGTTATCCTAGTTTCAATTCCTGTTATTAAGTTATATGCGTATATGTCAAGTATGTTTGATCCTGGATTGTTCCTATCATCTGCCCAGATTACATAAGAACCATATATCTCAGGAGCCCATTCATCATTATCGCTATTAGTTAATCTCGTTTCTGTCTCTGTAAAAATATCATATATATAAACATCATAATTTCGTCCTGTTCTTCTTGCATCTGACCAGACAATCTTATTTTGATAAATTCTCGCTGGAGAAGACCAATAATTATTTATTTTCTTAACCTCTCCATTTATCATATCATATAAGTATACATTTGATTTATAATCTATCCAAACTACATAGTTTCCATAAACGTCTGGATGAAATTGATCAGTGTTATCATTGGTTAATTTAATATTTGTTTGACTAGTTATATCATGCATATAAATATCATAATCTCCGTCCCTATTATCATGCCAAACAATTTTATCACCGTTTATTCTAGGGAAGTTAGGATGATACGGGACAACAATATTTCCACATCTTTCATCGCCTTCACATCCAAGGTCTGAATGAGAATAATCAACCCCTGTGTCCAATATTGCTATCGTTATCCCTTCTCCAGTGATTAGTTTCCCTTGTGCATCTGTGACTGTTTCCCAGACTTGGTCTGCTCCTATTAACGGGGCTGAGTCCATTAAATGTAGCTCATTTAGTAAATTAGGAGAAACCCTCTCAACTTCTGGAAGCGCCTCAATCTCCCTCGCTTCTTCCTCACTTATATCCAAAGCCAATCCATTATATACATTTTGAAACTCATTCAATAAAACATCATTTTCAAAGTTTTCATCAACTGCTCTGCCCGTTATTCTCCCTGATTTTATTAGTTTGTCTTTTATTTTGGCTTTAACTGACGTGCGTTCTTCTAATAATCTATTTCTATGTTTTTGTTTTTCACTTTGGACATCTTTTGTTGTAGTAGCCCTATACCTAAATGTTGAAACTGTTGATAGAATTGGATGTTCTTCAATATATTGCTCATTTGACTTCGCCTCTTCTTCAAGTTCTTTTTCTCTCACAAGTAAAGGTTTTTCTTTTAGAGTTATTATGTAACCAAATTGTCTCGGTTGTTCATCAGTACCTCCTAGAATACTCTCATCTATTCTTTCATCTAAAATTATATCATCTGGAAAATTTTCCTCTTGTCTCCTATCAACTATTACATTATTTTGTTGAAAAGGATTCTCAATAACTGTCTTCCCACTCTCAGCAACTTCATCAGGAGGATCTGTAAGTTGAATAGGTTCTCCAGTAAGATACTCATCTTTCAAAGTTGCAATTGAAATTTCTAAATTATACTCCTCAACTGGAGGCGGCTCTTCTCCCTTATACAACTCCCCAATCTCCCCCAATGTCAAACCCCTCTGATAAACCCTCAATTCATCAATCTCTCCCTTAAAGAAATCCTGCAAAATCGTTTTAGTTCCGTCCCAAACAATTCTTCCCCCAGCTCTAAATGGATTAGGATTATTCAAGCCGGTGTTTGTAGGAATCTTATTTGCTATAACACTAACAGACTGTTTAACACCGTCAACATAAAAATAAACACTATCTGCATCACAAGTAGCTCCCCTATAAACAACAACAGCCAAATGCTTCCATCCAGCGTCATTCAAATTTGACTCTCCGTCAACAATGCAATTAAATCCCTGCCCTTGAGAAGATTGTAAAATTATTCGCGGTTTACCACTAGCCATAA
>CAZVKQ010000071.1:0-3395 GCA_964626985.1 Candidatus Woesearchaeota archaeon
CCATTGTTTTATCCTTATTCTCTTATTTTTAAGAATATCTATACTCCAGCAGATAAAACCAAAAACTATTTAAGCTATAATTTAATAAAGAATCCATGGAGCAAAACGCTGAAATAGGCCAATTAAGGAAAGACGTAAATAGTCTAAAAGAAACAGTTGAAAACCTGTCAATCTTATTGAATAAAGAGCTAATAAAAGAATTACAGGAAGAAGCAGATAGTATTAAATCAGGAGATTTCCTAACAGAAGAAGAATTTGAAAAAAAGCAGAATGTTAAAATCCAATAACATCATCCGAATAATCTCTTCTGATATAGTTATCACACTCATCCTTATGCTTCACAGATAAAACTCTCACTTCCTTTAAATCCTCCTTAATTATATAAATACTCTAAACACTCCAACTCTAAACTCCCACAATACTGGTTTAGTGTGCAGTAATGGCTTTCCAACAGAATTAGGAGTTTCCTTTAATTTGCTCAATTTTTTAACAATCTGCAAAGAGATAGACTTATCAATCTTCGTAAATTCTCTATCAAACTTCTTCCCAAATTTTAAAGTATAAACCATGAATAAACAACAAGAAAGAATTTATAAAATCTTTCCATACTCCAAACAATACATATTCTACGCAATAATCAATTTTAAATAAAACACTAATCAATAAATAACAATAGCAAAAAATAAAGCATCAAGGGTAAGGAAAAGAGGCCCAGAATTTTGGATTATTCCAAGAAGCGTGATAGAACTTGAACATTTCTTAGTAGGAGCAGGTTACAGTATTGATTATTCACGTGACACTACTACTAAAAGCATCGTTAAGAACTCCCACGTAGTCGGACTTTTAAGTAAAGATATGACAATTGAAATAAAATATGAACCAAGAAACTTAACACAATATGAACATGCCGTACAATTTAGGGAATTACTGAATACAAATAAAGTAACTTACTCTGAAAAACCAAGCTCAGAAAAAGCTGCTCAAGGAGCAAGAGAATATACAAGGAAACTAGAAACCCTCGCGGCGAAAAGCACATCTTCTTAATTATTCCAAAACATACATATCCTTTTTAACTCAAAAGACTTCTATAAAACAATGAGAAAAATATCAGTAGGTGATATAATGACACGCAACTTTGTTTTCGTGTCTCCTGATTCAACCCTCTATGAGTGCGCCAAGAAAATGGCAAAAGAAAGAGTTAACTCCATTATAATTCTAAATAACAAGAAGCTGATTGGAATAATAACCTCAAGAGACATCCTCTGGGCAATAACAAAAAAGCCCTCAATAGACCTAAAAAAAATAAAAGCGATGAAAATAGCAACAAGAAAAGTCGCAGTGATTAAGCCGAGCGCAGACATTTCCTTAGCCCTTAAAAAAATGCAGGCCCTAAATTTCAGAAGGCTCCCTGTCCTCGCTAAAGGAGAAACAATCGGCGTTGTAACATTAAAAGACATTTTAAGAATAGACCCTTCTGTATATTCCGAAATAAACTCTTTCGTCGATATAAGGGAAGAAAGCCGAAAGCTCCATGAAACAGAGAAAGAATGGCCTCAAGAAGGGCTTTGTGACAATTGCGGAGCTTTTTCAGAGCTCCTTAAAGTCTACGACAAACTGCTCTGCCCGGACTGCCGTGAAGAGTTATATTGAGGAATCATCCTTTCCTCGTCATAAGAAACACAAGCCATACTTCTCTGAACATAAGAAAAAACATGGAAAGGCGCATTCAATGAGCATGGAAATCTTCTCCGCATTCCGTCAGAAATTCCTAAGAAAACCAATTCATTAAGCTTCCTGTCAGAAGAGACAAAAGCCACATATGGGCGAGCATGAGACATACAAAAAGCCAGAGTAGCAAGATTTATGTCTGTTTCAGGATATCTTTTTCCTCGCTCAACAACGCCCAGCTCTTCAGCTATTGGGAGCAAAAATTCAGATATCTCTCTATATAAGGTACGGCTAAAATTTACAAAAGGAATAACCTTTCTATTTACAATATTTCTAAGGCTTTTAGGGCACTCTGCTTTAACATTAGCAATAGTCACAAAGTTATCACAGTACTCAAGGTCCTTTAGTAATCTAAGATAATCTTTTCCAAAACCATCTTCTCCAATTCCCCCTATAACAACAGAAGTGTCAAAAACAACAATCCCATACCCATCTGAAAGCTCCCTCAAAGAAACACTTTCCATAATTATCTATATCAACAAGAATATAAATATTTTATTGAAGAATTAAGAAGGCCATTTAGGCCACTAAAAATAAAAAAATGTAGATGTTAGCGCTTCTTATGCGCTTCCTTCGTCACTTGAACCGTCGTCTCCGGAATCCCCGGAATCTGTTGGTTCAGGTGTTTGTCCTTCTTCTCCTTCCATTGAAGAATACCTTCTATTTAATTAAAATGCTAAAAATTTGAGGATATTTAAACCTTTATGTTTATTAAAACAAATAATTAAACGAACTAACCAAAAACAAACCTGGCTCCCTTGCTTATAGAAACAATTCCCCAAAGCCCTGAAATAAAGAAGAAAATCCCAAGAATATTCAGAGCCAAATAATCGCCAAACATCCCAATTGACAAGTAACTAGCTCCCAAGAATATCAAAACAGCAAGCTCATCCCTAACCTCTCTAGTTTTAATGTTACTTCCCGCTTTAATCTCGCCCTTCTTAAATCTAATCTTCATCCCCTTTTTCATTTCTTTCTATGGATGAAGAATTTTATAAACCTATTCATAGCTCCAGCTTTCAACAAATCCTTCAAGAGCAATCTGGCCTCTCCTAAAATCATTACCGGCAGACCTGTTTCCATGATTCCCAGAATGTAAATAAGTCCTCTCCCATTCAGGACCCAACTCTCTACTAACAATTCTTCTGAATGTATCAATAGGATAGGCATAACCCTTGCTTCTAACGTGTTTATCCGCCATTTCATTAATTTCACGCAATTTTAGATTAATTTTACGTCCACTAAAGGATGAATATTTTACTAGTTCTGCCCAATCAGCCCCCTCATAAACAGCCTCAATAACTTTAAGTGCCTCAACAGAGCGAGAGCCAAACTTCGCAGCCAGAGAAGCAACACTCTTCAGCTGAACACTTATATCCTTTTCAGTTAATGGATTTGATAATATATCTCTAAAAACAAACCAAGATAAATTCTTATTAACAAATACATACCCTATTGAACTTAACCTCTCTGCAAATTCATCCCCTAAACCATAAGTGGAAGCCAAACTCCAACTAAGTTCATCTATTCCTTCCTGCAAGTTTTCAACTATCATTAATTCAATTTCACTACGTCCTGAATCGTGTTCCATAAAATTATATCTTTAGATGATATGACGTCCTCTATGGGCTAAAGCCCATAGTTTCCTGAGAACGTCATCTGATCAG
>CAZVKQ010000072.1:0-3386 GCA_964626985.1 Candidatus Woesearchaeota archaeon
TTATTAAGCCTGCTCAAGAGGGGGGTGAGGTGACAGTGACTCAAAGCAGGAAAACGGGCTATCAGTTGATGGTTGATCCTATTGATGAATTTAGATTTGATATGGAAGTTGCTATCGGCGAGAGCAGCAAGACTCTGCTTGATGTTGCATACTCTAATGCAGAATGGATATTTAACCTTGAGCCGGGGGCTTCTTGGGAGTCTGCTATTGATATTGTGAATGAGCTTGGCTCTGACCCATGGTTTACTATTCCACACGCGGTTGATGATAATTATGTCAGGGAATTGGCTAAGTTGATTAAATCTCGGCTTGCGCCTGATAAGAAAATTTATTTAGAATATTCCAATGAGCTTTGGGCCCCTGTTATTCCTTCTGGATTTAAGCAAGGGCCTTATGGTGCTGGGATGGCGAGGATACAAGGATTAGATAATTTGGATGAGTTTTATGTTAAGAGGTCTTTTGAGATATTTAGAATATTTGAAGAGGAATTTGCTTCTGATTCAGGAAGATTAGTTGAAGTTATTTCAGGGCAGTCATCTGGGACATTTAGAGGGACGACTAGATTTACTTATGCTGGCAGTTATGCAAATGGCATTACAGCAGATGCGTATTCTGTTGCTCCTTATTTTGGGCTTGATTCTGCCAGAAGAGCTTTAATTACTGACGATAGCACAACTGATGAGATTGTTGCCTTGATGCGTGAGAGAATGGTTGAACTTGGGGGGCTTATTGCCAGCCATAAGATAATTGCTGATAATAATGGTGTTGAATTAGTAACATATGAAGGAGGGCAGCATCTGCTTGATGAAATTAATCCCATCAGAGCAGCGCAGTATTTGACTATAAATAGAGATCCTGTAATGTATGACTTGTATAATGAATATTTGGACACATGGTTTGATAATGGAGGTGGTTTGATGAACTTGTTTAATTTGGCCCATGGACCTGATTTGTTTGGAAGCTGGGGGCATTTGGAATATATTGACCAGCCACTGGACGAGGCGCATAAATACAGGGCTGCTATGGAGTGGGCTTGCAGTGACGGGAGCTGTTCTTTTGTTCCGCAGTGTTCTGACTCTTTGGATAATGATGGAGATGGTTTGATTGATTTAGCTGATACGGGCTGTTCTTCTGCTGATGATAATAACGAGTGGGATGGAGGTGAGCCTCCTGTTGCTGGGCAGTGCTTTGAGTTTGAGCAAGGAGATTTGCCTTCTTGTGTTAGTGCGATATGCAAGACTGATGGGACATATATTTATGGGCTTGATGACTCTGCCTGCGACGACGGTATTGCCTGCAGTTTGGACTTTTGCACGAAGTTAGGATGCAGATATAGAATTGATGATTCTGTTTCAAGCTGTGTTGCTCAGTTTGCTGATGTGTGTGTTGACGCTGACAATGACGGAGTATTGGACAATAGTCCAGAGTGCACGATTGGGGGAGATATTTGCATTGAAGATAAAACGAGTTTGACTAATTTGATCGGCTTGAGGCCTGTTGCCAGAGATATGAATTTAGATTGGGATGTTTCTGCTGGGAATGATCCAAGAAGCTTGAAAGATTTTACGATTAGGAAAGAGGGATTTGGAGAGATTAGATTTACAGGAGTTGTTGATGTTGTTGCTGTTGATGAGAATGGATGCTTTACTCCTCTTGTTATTGAGAAATTTGCTGATGTTCTTGATGGGAAAGTAGGGATTGACTCTGCTGATTTTGGAAATTTGAATGCACCCGCTGTTGTTACTCTGGAGAGTGTGGGGGTTACAAATCCTAAAATCTTGAAAGATGGTGTTGAATGTAATGATTGCACTATTGTTTCTTTTGATGGAAGCACTTTAGTGTTTGAGGTTGCTGGGTTTTCAACTTATGAAGTTGTGGAGGGGGATGCGCCTCCTGGAGATGTTTGCGGAGATGGGCAGATAACTGGAACAGAGGTTTGTGATGGTAATAGCCAGACTTGTACGATAACTACTGGAGGATATTCTGGAACACAACAATGCAATTCTCAATGTAATGGTTGGTTGACTTGTACTTCTTCTCAATCTTGCGGAGACAGTATAAAGAATGGTAATGAAGTTTGTGACGGCAGTGATTTGGGAAGTGAGACCTGCTCTACTCAAGGATTTACAGGAGGGATATTAAGCTGTAATTCTAATTGTGGGAGTTTTGTTACTATGAGTTGCACTGGCGGAGGTTCGCCTCCTCCTGGCGGTTCTCCTGGCGGTGGTTCTCCTGGGGGAGGAGGCTCTTCTAGCTCCAGCGGACGCACTAATGTTCCTGTGATTGATGATATTATTAGCGGGACTTTTAATAATACTTCTGCGACTGATTTCCAGTCTGATTTAGGAGGTTCTGGTTTTGATGATGAGCCAATTGATATTGGAGGGGCGTTTAGTATTGGAAAAAGAACATTGATTGTTTTGTCTTTAATAATTGGAGTTATGGTGCTGATGATTGTTATAATAATTGTTATGATAATCAGGCAGGCGAGTGGGAGGGGGAGATATAGGATTGGCTCTGTGGTCTCTGGAAGTGGATCTGCCGCCGCGGCGAAGCCGAAAACTGGTATTTTTGGGAATAGGACTAATGAGGGTCGGGGAGGCTCTGAACAGAATTATAGTGAAAGACATAAGTCTTTCCTTATATAGTCAACGACAAAATTGGGAAAACTAAAGTCGTTGACTATATTAAGGTTTTATTCTCTTAATTTCTTTGACTTTGTCAAAGTCTGAATCGTCGGATATTATTTCTGTTATATTATGCTGGAGCATTGTTGCTGCGTGGATTGCGTCTCTTTGTTTTAGGTTGTATTTTTCTGTTACTTCTTGCGCCTTGGCTATTATGTCTTTATCAACCACATATAAAATTAAGTTCGGTAAATTAAGAAATTTCTTACCTTCTGTTAATCCTATTTCTTTTCCCAAGAGTTTTCCTATATTGTAAGCAACTTCATCCCATGTAAGAACAGAAGTGCATGCATTAATTTCCCCCTTGGCAATTTTGAAAAGAAGCTTTTCGTATCTTTCTATATCTTTTCCTTCATTTACTACTGGATAAATAAATATGTTAGCGTCAAGGTAAATCATAACTTTCATCCTCTATTTTTTTTAGGTCCTTTAGAGTTATTCTTCTTTTTAATTTTGGCGTGTTTAGAAAATCTCTGACTAATTCTACAGGGTCTCTTTCCGGCTTTATTTTTACTTCCTTGTTCTCAATTTCAAATACAACTTTGTTTCCTTTTCTTAGCTTCAGCATTTCCCTTATGTGTTTTGGAATTACGACTTGTCCTTTTTGTCCTATTTCTCTTTCGTATCTCATCATTTTTTTAGTTATTTGGGATATTTAAATATTCCAGAGTGTTGGTAAGTGCAGCTAACTGATAAAAA
>CAZVKQ010000073.1:0-3343 GCA_964626985.1 Candidatus Woesearchaeota archaeon
TATTAACTATTTCTAATTTCGTTCTATTAACTATTTCTAATTTCGTTCTATTAACTATTTCTAATTTCGTTCTATTAACCGTTTCCATAGGAACTTGGGGTGTGGGATTTTGTTGTTTGTTTTGTCTTTTTTTAGTTGTGATAGAATTTTGTCTTCGGGGAAATTTGATTTTGTCGTCGATTGGAGTGGAAACAGGGGTTTGATGACAGATAGGTTTATATAAGGTAAGGGGCAGGATATAGATAGAGAGGTGAAGATGGATAAGGTAGACGCGATATTGAACAGTTATTCTGGGAATAGTTTATTTATGGACAAAAGGGTTTTACAGGCAAATTATAGCCCTGACGAGATTCCACATCGGGAGAGCCAGATAGAGAGTGTTGCAGCTATGCTTGCACCGGCACTTAGGGGAGAGAGGATTAGCAATTTATTTGTTTACGGAAGAACGGGGAGCGGCAAGACTTTGAGTGTCAGGTATGTTGGAGATAAAATTTTAGAGAAGACAAGGCAGAACGGAGGCGATAATTTAAAGTTTTTATATATTAATTGCAAACTTAGGAAAGTTGCTGATACAGAATATAGAATTATCGCAGAGTTGATTAATGCACTTGGCGGGAAGGTGCCTGCGACGGGGCTGCCGACTGATGAGGTTTATTCGCGGTTTGTTGAAATAATTGACAATAAGGAGCAGATGGTTATTTTAGTTTTGGATGAGATTGACCAGGCAGTTAAGAAGATAAGTGATAGTTTTATTTATACATTGACGAGGATGAATTCTGAACTAAAGAAAGCGCAGATTAGCTTGATAGGGATAAGCAACAGCCTGACTTTTATGGACGATTTGGATCCGAGAGTTAGATCTAGTTTGGGGGAGGAGGAGCTTGTTTTTCCTCCATATAATGCTCTACAATTACAGGAGATTTTGAAGAATCGGGCCAACAGGGCTTTTAGAGAAGGGGTTTTGGACGACGGCGTTATTGCGAAGTGTGCGGCCTTTGCTGCCAGAGAACATGGGGATGCCAGAAGGGCTTTGGATTTGTTGAGGGTCAGTGGGGAGCTGGCTGAAAGAGAAGGGAGCAAGAAAGTCAAATTAAAGCACATTGACGCTGCGAATGCAAAGATAGAACGAGACAAGATGCTTGATATTATTGAGGGAGAGCCGGCGCAATTTCAGCTGGTTTTATATTCTATTATGGAGCTTGATAGAGAGAGGGGCGCTAAACAGAAGAAATTGGACGGGAATAGTGCTATATTTACAGGAGATGTTTATTCTATGTATGAAATGATTTGCAGAAAGACGAAGAATGAGGTTTTGACACAGCGAAGGGTTTCTGATATTTTAGGAGAGTTTGATATGCTCGGGATTATCAATGCACGCGTTATTTCTAAGGGGCGGCAGGGCAGGACGAGGGAGATAAAGCTGCAGTTGAATGAAGAGATAAAGAAGAAGGCGCGGGAGATTATAGAGACATCACTAAGAGTTTGAAATGAGAAAGGAAATAATGAAACTGGTTAGGGAGAAAGGGCTGCTGTTGGGGTCAGAGATTTATGAGTTGTTGGAGAGCTTTCATGACAGCAAGAAGGCGAGAGAGTTTTTGGAGGAGATAGAGAGGGAGAGCGGGCAGAAGATGATTACTAAAAGTGTTTTGAACAGTAATGTTGAGTATATTAAAGAGTTCGTTAGTAAGCTAAACAACGAGGAGAAAGGTGTTGTTGAGAGAGTTATTTTTAGGATGGGTGTTAAGATGGAGGTTGAGAGAAGTAGAGAGGCGGTTGGGGAGATAAGGGATGATAAAAGAGAGCAGGCCAATTTTAAAGTTTTTTATGCTGATACAAAGCCGGACAAAAAAATAGAGGTAAAAGATTTTGTCGGGCACTTTAGAGCGAGATACGAGCAGCTGCGGAGCATTTTGGCCAATAGGCCTGAGTTTAGAGGAGAGTTAAGATCTATTAATAAAATTTCAAGTGACAGGCAGAGCTTGAGCATCATTGGAATTGTTTCTGAGAAGAGAGTTACAAAGAATAAAAATTTAATAATTAAGTTTGAGGATTTGACTGGGGAGATTAGCGGGATTGTGAAACACGAGAGCGAGATTTTTGAGAAGGCTAGCGAGCTGCAGCTGGATGATGTTGTTGGAATCAGGGCATCTGGAAGCAGCGAGATGCTTTTTGTGCATAATATATTTTTTCCAGAGGTGTTTAAGGACGAGAAGATAAAGTTTACAGAGGATGTCAGAATTGCTTTTTTGAGTGATGTTCATTGCGGGAGCGATAGGCATTTAGGCAGGAATTTTGAAAGATTTTTAGAGTGGATTAATTCTGATGATGAAGTTGCTAAGAAAGTAAAATATATTTTCTTTGTCGGGGATAATGTTGACGGCGTGGGGATTTTTCCGGGGCAGGAAAGTGTTTTGGCTGAGGGAATGAAGAGGATGGAGGATCAATATGTTTTTTTGGAGAATTATTTAAGGAAAATTCCCAAACATATTACAATGTTTATGTGTCCTGGGCAACACGATGCTTGCAGAGTTGCAGAGCCGCAGCCAGTTATAAGCGAGAGATATGCTAAGGGGCTTTATGAAATTGAGAATTTGGTTTTAGTGAGCAATCCGTGTTATGTTAGCTTATTAGAGGGAAGTAAGGAGTTTAAGGTTTTGATGTATCACGGAGCGAGCATTCATAGTTTTATTAATGAGATTAAAGAGTTGAGGGACATGAAGGCGCATAGATGCCCTGCGAAGGCGGTTGTGCACATGTTGAAGAGGAGGCATTTGGCGCCAATGCATGGAGATGTTACATATATTCCCAATATTGACAAAGATCCTTTGGTAATTTCAGAGGTGCCTGATGTTTTGTGTACTGGAGAGGTGCATAAGCTGGATATTGAAAATCATAATGGTGTTTTGATAATTACAGGAAGCTGCTGGCAGGCGAGGACTGATTATGAGGAGAAGGTTGGGAATGAGCCTGACCCATGTAAAGTTCCTGTGTTGAGTTTGAAGACGAGGGAGTTGAAGGTTTATGATTTTACAGATGATGGAGAGGGGAATGATTAACGCTCGTAGAAATCCTCGGATTCAGAGATTTAAATCTCTGACCCATTCAACTCCTTGAGTTGAAGGTTTTAATCCGTGTTATTAGCGAGGATTTCAAAATCCTTCGGATTTTGAGACCATTCTATTCTCGTAACGTGAGACATAAAAAATAGAATGTTTCTTTTATGTCTCCCGAATATATCAACAGACATTTTGTTTACTTTATTGAGTCTGTTGATATACGAATAGAAGGTTTCTCCGGCGGTCACAACCTCAAGAATGCTGACACAAGAGAATTGCTTGCAATT
>CAZVKQ010000074.1:0-3234 GCA_964626985.1 Candidatus Woesearchaeota archaeon
CTTTACTAGGACATGCGGACATGCTTCCAAAGGTCAACAAGTTCAAAAAGGCCTAAGGCCTTTTAGATAATGAAACTTTTACAAGATTTCATATTCAAGAAAGCATAATTTCTGGTTATTTGATAGATAAAAACAATTATAAATGCTGGAATATACTATATCTTAGTATATAAAATGCAAAAGGAGGTGTGAAATGGCAAAAAAGAGTGGTAATCTTCTTGGAGGATGGGCATTTCTTATTGGAGTTGTACTAGCTGTTGTCTTGGCGCTAATGGGTACTCTAACCCAAACACTCACTACAGTATTAATAGTGATTGGACTTGTTGTTGGACTGCTCAATGTTAAGAGCGAAGAAACGACACCGTTCCTTTTGTCTGGAGCAGTACTAGTAATCGTTAGCTCTCTTGGACAAGGAGTCGTAAGCAACATCGGAGTCTTTGACAGAGTCCTAAATGCCTTGCTTATAATATTTGTGCCTGCTACAATCATTGTAGCCTTGAAGCACGTATTTAGCCTAGCTAGGAGATAAGCTTTCTAGAAAATTATTTTTTATTTTTTTAACTTTGTTTCTTCTTTTTATTATGAGATTCATAAACTTTAAATAGTCTAATTTTTCAATAAAGATGAAGACGGCCATAGTAACGTGGAAACGCCTGTTCCCATTCCGAACACAGAAGCTAAGCACGCTACGTCTGTTGTGTTAGTCTCCGTCAAGAGGCGAAACTCGGATGCTGTCTTCGTTACTTTATAGAAATTCTTAAATAGTTATTGATTGAAGAAAATAAATGAACAATGTTATCGTCATCTCTGGAAAGCCATATGCAGGCAGTTCTACTTCTGCTCAAATTGTTGCGTCTAGATTAGGATTTCAATATTTTAGCCCTGGAAGATTATTCAAAGACATTGGAACAGGCGTTTTTCGGGATAGAGATTATTTTCCATTGTTTGAGGAACTTTGTAGAAAGAGAGGGGTTGAGCTCCCTGCGAATCATGAGGCACATCAGGCTTATGCTACATTGTATGCGTGGAAAGATAAAATCGCAGGCAGTGAAAAGTTTCATAGAGTTATAGAAGAGTTACAGATAGAACTAGCTAAAAGAGGATGCATTGTCTTAGATGGGAAATTGTCTGTCAGAATGATTCCTAACCCTAATTTAAAAGTATGGCTTAATGCAAATCTTGAGACAAGGGCTGAGAGACTTAAACAAAGAGATGATCCTCCGAGAGGACAGGAAAAAGATATTCTGACACAGAGAGAAGAGGTTGAAAGAAGGAGATGGAAAGAAATTTATGGATTTGATTATTTTGACCAAGAGAGAGACGCAGACCTTGTTATAGATACAACTCATTTAGATCCGGAAAAAGTAGCTGACGAAATTATTAATGCTTATTCTAGAAAAATAACAAAACTTTAAAACCATCTTTTGTGTGTTATTTTGAACTCGCGGGGATGCCGGAGCGGTCAAACGGGGTGGACTCAAGATCCACTGTGCTTAGTGCCTACCTAGGTTCGAATCCTAGTCCCCGCATAGTTAACATGAAAAGAAAAATAGCTCATCCGATTGCAATAGATTTTGATGGTGTTCTAGCTGAATATGAAGGTTACAAAGGCGAAGAGATATTAGGAAAACCGATTCATGGAGCTAAGGAGTTTATTAATAAAATTCTGGATTCTGGATTAAGTTATGTTATCTTCACAACCAAACCTGCTGAGAAAGTTATGGCTTGGATAAATAAAAATAAATTTCCAAAGCCAGAATCTATCACTAACAAAAAGATCCCTTCCCCTTTATATATCGATGATAGATGTATAAGATTTGTAGGAGATTTTGATAAGTTATTAGAAGATATAAAAAATTTTCATCCGTACTGGAAAGAAGACAAGATATTCAAAGAATATTTTGATAGTTAATTTTAAAAAGGATTTTGTGGTGGGAGTCTTATGGCTAGAGATTTAGAAAATATGTTTAAACTAAGCGATTCAAGTCCTGAGGCTCTTTACTTTCCAATGGGAATTGTAGGATTTCCTCGGCTTAAAACTTGTTCATTAAGGGAGATAGATTTTTTTGAGAGGGGAGTATTATATCTTATGAATTCTATGAATGAAGAAAATCTCAAATTTGTTCTTGGAAGAGCAAGGAAATTGCTTCCCTTTTATAATCCAAGTATAGAAAAAAGCCACTTAGAGGTTATAGGACTTCATGGATCTGAAAATTATGAAATTTATTTATTATTAAATATATCAAACAAAGTTATTCTGGCGAATACGCAAGGGCCAATAGTGGTAAACAATAATGTCTCTCCTGCTCAGGCGGTTCAGCCAATATTATCTGGACCTTATTGCCTTAGAACTCCAGTCGTTAGTCTTGAAAAACATTAATTTTAAAACCCAATTTCCTGTTAGATAATCATGCGCCTGTAGCTCAGTCTGGATAGAGCAGTGGGGTCCTAACCCAAAGGTCGAGGGTTCAAATCCTTCCGGGCGCGTGGGATTTGACAAACTATCTTTTTAATCTAAGAGCAGAAATAATTGTTCCGAATATTGCTCCGAGTAAGTTAAAGATTAAATCTAAACCAACATTGTAAATGTCTCCAACAAATGTGTTTGGAATACTAATAAATGCTAAAAATTCTATAACTTCGTTTAGGGCAGAAAGACCAAGAGCAGAAATTATCGTTATGAAATATATAAATGATTTTGAAACTTGGGGTTTTAATCTTGGATAAAGGAGCTGAAAAATAACAATCGCTGTTACTGCGAATCCTATAAAATGAATTAATTGATCGTATTTTAAGATATAAAAGTGCCCTCCTTTATCTATTATATTAACTAACCTTAATGTGTAGAGGACAGCTCCATTGTCTAGTTTTATTCCTCCACCTGCTAAATGTAATAATCCCCAAAGGGAAAGTCCTGAAAGAGCTAGAAAATCAAACTTTGAATATGGAAGAGTTCTCCAGATTATTAAGGCTATTATAACTAAAACACCTACATATGCCAGAAATTCTATATTCCCCTGGATTATGTATGCAATAGAAAAAGCTAAGACATAGGCAAGAGTTATAAGTGCAATTATTATTTCTGACCTCTTATGTCTCATTGATTTATCAAGAAAAAAGAGTTCTTAAATATATTGTGAATAGTAAGCTTTTAAAATATAGATTAGATAGTAAAAACAAGCGCGATTGGTTTAATGGTAGAAGCATTAGATAAATATATAAGCTTCTTATTGT
>CAZVKQ010000075.1:0-2848 GCA_964626985.1 Candidatus Woesearchaeota archaeon
TATCATATAATGCCTAGCGAATATGGCTTCAGCGACGAGCATCATGATTTAGTTAATCTTGCAAGAAATGTCATGACAGAGCACAGGCCGAAAGCAGAAGAATTTACAGACCCTGAAAAGACTAGGGAAGTTTTTTATAATGTTGCTAGAGATTTGCTCTCGGAATTAAGCAAGAGCAAAAAAATAGGATTGAATAATAAGGAGCTGGATAATTTGAGCAAGGTTTTGGTTAGACACACTATTGGTTTTGGCTTGATTGAAGTTTTGCTTGCTGATGAAAATATTCAAGACATTGTTTTGAACGCGCCTATTGCTCAAAATCCAGTATTTATCAGACATGGGAAGTATGATGAGTGTGTTACAAATATTATTCCTAGTTATGAAGATGCTGATTCCTGGGCAGCAAAGCTAAGATTGCAGAGCGGGAGGCCTTTAGACGAGGCAAATCCTGTTTTGGATACTGATTTAGCTGTTGGAGAAGCAAGAGCAAGAGTTGCAGCTATTACCCAGCCTTTGAGTCCTAATGGTTTGGCGTATGCTTTTAGAAGGCATAGGGATCAGCCATGGACACTGCCTTTGTTTATAGAGAGGAAAATGCTGAATAGTTTTGCAGCTGGATTGTTAAGTTTTTTAATTGATGGAAGCAGAACATTGCTAGTTGCTGGAACAAGAAGTTCTGGTAAAACCAGTCTGCTTGGAAGTTTAATGCTGGAGATTATGTCTAAATATAGGACTATTGTTGTGGAAGATACCCTCGAATTACCTGTTGAATCTTTAAGAAAGATAGGGTATGATATTTTGAGAATGAAAGTCAGAAGCGCTTTAGTAAAGGGAACTAAAGAAGTAGAAGCTGCAGAAGGTATAAGGACGAGTTTAAGATTAGGAGACAGTGCTTTGATTGTAGGAGAAGTTAGGAGTGATGAGGCAAAAGCACTCTATGAAGCAATGAGAGTTGGAGCTTTGGCAAATGTTGTTGCAGGGACAATTCATGGAGATTCTCCATACGGTGTTTTTGATAGAGTTGTTAATGACTTGGGTGTTGAGAGAACAAGCTTCAAAGCAACTGATATTATTGTTATTGTGAATCCTGTTAGAAGTGCTGATGGACTGCATTCTGAGAGAAGAGTTGTCAGTATTACAGAAGTTAGAAAGCATTGGCAGGAAGACCCTTTGAATGAGAAAGGATTTGTTGATTTGCTAAGATATAATGTTGAGACAGATGAATTAGAGCCAACTCCAGAGCTTATTAACGGGGATTCAGAGATAATAAAAAGTATTGCAGGAAATGTCAGAGGTTGGGCTGGAAATTGGGACGCTGTCTGGGATAATGTAATCTTGAGGGGAAAGATAAAGCAGGAAATTGTTGAAGCTGCCAAAAAATTAGGAAAGCCAGAATTAATGGAGGCTAAATTTAATTCTTTGTGCAATGGAAATTTTCATAGGATTAGCGAGGAAGTTGCAAGAGAGAACGATGGAGACTTAAATTCAGAACTTATTTTTTCAGAGTTTAAAGACTGGCTTTACAAAGAAGGAAAGAAATTTAGCTAGGAAGTTAGTCCGCCAAGAGCTATTATTGCTAACAAAGTTAATGCGATGATTGACACTAAAGAAGTTATTGTGTAGAGCAAGATTCCTCTTAATAAGTTTTTACTTAAATCATATTTCTCCCTTAATGTGTCTTTTCCAGAATCTACAGTAACAAGCGCTGTTGTTAAAATAAATATTATTTCTACTATGTAAAGTCCTATTGAAACTTGGACAAAATAAGGAGGTATCATCTGACTTACATCAAATATGCTTAATATGCTTGACAGACCGAAGCCTGATATTTGTTCTCCTGATGTTGCCTGAGCTTGTATTGCCTGAAGCTTGTTTAATATAATTGTAATCATTGTTGCTAATCCGACAACGATTCCTGAAAGTAGCGGAGCAAGAAAAGTCATGTTTGATTTCATGTCTGAAACAACTTCTGCTAGTAAATCTCTTAGACGGGAATTTATTTTCTCAATGTTTTTTACATATTCTGAAATAGACATCAATGAGCGAGCTGCAACTTCAAGACCTTTTTTAACTGCTTCTACTAGAATTCTCATTGATGTGGCAATTAATTGGGAAGGATAGTATGTTATTGCTCCGCGTTTTTTATCAAAGATTGCTGATTCTAAAGACATTCCCATTTGAGAGATGTTTTGATTAACTATTGAAAAGAAATTTTGAGTTACCTGGCCTTGAGTTTGAGAGGCAACGCGTCCGAAAGCTATTTCTGCAGGGGTTCCGTCGCCAAGACGATTTCCCAACTGAAATAGCGAATTTGTGAATTCTTCTTCAAGAAGCTTTGTTTTTTCTCTTGACTTTATTAATAAAGATGTTTTTTTTCTATAAGCAATTGAAAAGAAAAGAGCGATTGAAAAAGGAATTAATAATCCAAAAATAACTGCAATTGGACTGAATGGGCCTACAATATTGTTTCCTACTCTTTTGAAATCAAATAGAGGTGTTTGGATTATGGAAATAATATAATCTGACTGGAGATTGAATAGAGATGTTATGAAACTTATTTGGAAAATGAATGGAAGCAATCCTATTATGAAGAAAGGAAGAGAAATTAATCCTGCTATGATAAATGGAGATTTTGATTTATATATTGCATAGTTTGGATTTAATTCTAGGATTGAAGATTCTCCATAACCTCCTGGGCGTTTAAGAAGAGCCTGAGAAACAAGATAAAACACAAAGAAAGGAATTAAAAGATTGAAAATCACAAAGATATGGTGGGCTTTTAAGATTCCGCCAAGAAGAGTTGAAGCCAGAGGTAATAGTGCCAAGCCAAGTGTAAGCAAGATAATTC
>CAZVKQ010000075.1:2858-3077 GCA_964626985.1 Candidatus Woesearchaeota archaeon
AGAAGCGAAGCATTTTTTCATAAACTCCGTCTAGGATTACTTGAAGGGATTTTTCTAAGATGAGGACTCTACGAGTTTCAGACGGCTCAAATAAAGAAGATTCTATTAAATGAAATGATTCTACGAATTCAGGAGCATATGAACGCCATGTTTCCAAGTATTTATCTAGAGATTGCTTTATTGTGCTGTATTTTCCAATTTCAACATCGTAAAAAACTT
>CAZVKQ010000076.1:0-3052 GCA_964626985.1 Candidatus Woesearchaeota archaeon
TATGTTTTGAATTTGCCGTCAAAGAAACAATTAAATAGAAGATTTGGTAAAATAATCTCATGACCAAAAAGGCAATCGCCGCCGGGGCAGTACATAAAGTACCGTCGGATTTACGAAAAGAGCTAACTTCTGATTCTGGTATGCTTGCGAAATGGAACGACCTTACACCACTCTCGCGCAACGAGTGGATCTGCTGGATTATTTCTGTTAAGAAGCTGGAGACGAGACGCGATCATATAGGGCGAGTCTGCTCGGAGCTAAAAGAAGGAAAACGCCGACCTTGTTGTTGGAGGGGTTGTCCACATCGTTAAAATATTCCATGTGCAGAGAAAATAAACGCTTCGCTATGAATGTTGCATTAAATCTCAATTATCCTGCCTTTTCTGCCGACATTAATAACTCTTGTTGAGCCGATTTTATCTTCTATTCCCGCGGCTTCATGGATATGGCCGTGTAGAAGGAGAGAGGGCTTAAAGAGCTTGATTGCTTTTGCTATTGAGTCAGAGCCGCGAACGCCGGAGAGTTCTGAATTGCTTCCTGAAGGATGCATATGAGTTACCATTATTTTCTTTTCAATTCCTTTTAGGCCTGAGTGGGCTTTTTTTAATGTGTCAAAGAGCTGTTTTTCTGTTACTCTTCCTGGGCCAGGGCCTTCTGCTCCTCCTGCTCCAAAGAAGCCGATATTTTCATATTTTACAGAATAGCCGTGGATGTTTCTTACACCATATATAGAGGCGAGGAAATCTGTTGTTGCAAATGAATCCCAATTTCCCGGGAGGATTAAAACTTTTTGCTTTTTGTCTTTGAATGGCTTGATTATGTTTTTTGTTTCTGAGAAGCCGAGAATATCTCCGCATAGTACAACTAAGTCAACGCTTTCTTTTTCAGCTCTTTTTGCCAGAGCTTTTGCTAATTTTGACTCTCCGTGGATGTCTGATGCCGCAAGGATTTTGAATTTCTTATCCATTAGTTCTTGAGGTTTTTGGAGGGTTTAAAGTTTTTGGTTTGTTTTTTCTAAATAGCCAGATTATATTAGCCGCCTCCACCTCGAATAATTATCAGATACAACCTTGTTAGAGGGTTGGGTTTTCATCTTATTTCTTTTCTTTTTGTGAAGTCTGACCAGAGCATATTCTGCTTTATGTTAAATTCTTTGAATTTTGTTTCTATTCTTAATAGCTCTGCTAGGATTCCTGCCAGCAATAATTCTGTTATTGGAGGAGAATTAATAATGTTTAGAGATTTTAACACTGATGATAATATGGCAAATTCAATTAGTCCCCATGCTATTATCCCTAGGAGCGTGTAGCCTGTGATATTTTTGTTTATTATTATTCCTGTTAGCATTCCTATTAATAATCCGGCAATTAGGCTTATTGTTATATTAATTTGAAGAAGAAGATTTAAGATTGAGACTATTAGTACAACTGTTATAGAACCAATTATTACGGAAGTGTTTTCCTTTGACAGCATAGTTAAGGTTATTGAGTTAAGTATTTATAGTTTAGGATTTTTCTGAGGTCTCTGATAAGATTTATATAATTAAGGTTCTAGTTTTAAGAATGCGGAAGAAGAAGAGAATCTGGGTTTTTGTTTTTAGTGTTGTTTTAGTTTTGTTGTTAATTGGGATTTTCTTTTTTTATGTAAGTTTGTATGGGCCTGATTTTAGCGAGAGGTATAGTTCTGGGGAGGTGTTGCTGAGTCCTGTTGAGGGCTTGAGTAATGAGCAGGCGGTTTTGCAGTTTGACGAGAGTTTTGTTTATTATTTTCTTGTCAATATTGAGGCGTATAATTTACATAATCCTCCGTTGAGTTCTAATAAACCTAAAGTTGTTATGTTTGTCGGCGATGAGGTTTATAATGCTGTTGTTACGAGAGGGGTTATTGAAGTTTCCAGAGGAGATTTAAGCGAGAAGGATATGATTTTTAGAACAACGACTTTAGAGGCAGTTAAAATGATCAGGGATGATGGTTACATCGCTGAATCTTTTCAGAGCGGGAGATCTGGTATTGAGTTAGTTGAGGAGAAGGCGACTTTGTTTGCTAAGGGCTACTTGAAAATTTATACCAAGTTAACTGGGCAGAGCATAACCGGAAGCGTATTTAGAATTTACTCCGATTAATTGGTGTGTTTTTTGAGTGGTATATTGTCACTTTTGTAGATGACAAAATCAGAGAAAGATTTAAAAGCGAATTAGAGTGTAAAATATATAGGTTATAAGATATAGATTAAGATGAAAGACAATTTTGATATATTTTTCAGGAGGAAGCCGGCGCTGATGCTGATTGCATTGAGAAAGATTGTCAGGGCTCGTTATGGGAGCATCTTGGCTAAAGAGGTTGACTGCACTTATAGCCATGCTGTGAAGATTTTACAGAGCTTGGAGAAGCTGGGGCTTGTTGTTTTTGAGAAGAAGGGGCGGATTAAATTGATTAAGCTGACGAAGAAAGGGCAGGATGTTTCTGATAATATTGCTAATATTAAGATGCTTGTTAGTTAATTAATATTTTCTACTTTGTTTAGGAATTTTGCTAGACCTTCAATGTGCGAGATTCTTGTTTTTAGGAGGATGCCTCTTAGAGAGGAGTCTAATTTAACGCCTATTGCCTGGAGTTCTGATTTTATCAGGAAGTAGAGCTGTTTTCCTTTTTTGTCGAAGTCTGTCAGGATACAGACCTTGTCTTTTTTTTCTATAATCAAGGAGATTCTTTCCAGTTTTTCTTTTAGCGTGACGCCTGATTCGTGGATTGCATAAACTTTTTTGAAGCCGAGCGATTTTAACGACGAGACATCTTTTTTCCCTTCTACTAAAATTACATAGTCTTTGTATTTTTCAATGTCTTGCTTTAGCTGAGGGTTGAATTTCATGGTATTTTGACTCTATCTAAAGAGGGAAATGGTCCCAGTGGGATTTGAACCCACGACACCTGGATTAAGAGTCCAGTGCTCTGGCCAGACTGAGCTATGGGACCTTTAACTTACAGCAGACCAATTAGATTCTTCGGATACTTAATTGTTCCGCTGCTTCAAGAATTCTTACTGTTGAATTCT
>CAZVKQ010000077.1:0-3049 GCA_964626985.1 Candidatus Woesearchaeota archaeon
AAATACGATTAAATTAACTCTATGGAACGGGAGTAATTCTGTAAGTAGTTTTAATGAATATAATCGCAGGTTGACAGAAAGTCCACTAGTTGTCGATGTATTTGGAGTAACTTTTGTTGGGGAGGTATGTGTTACTGCGAGGCATTATGCTACGTGGGCTAAAAATAAAAGAAGTTATCTTGGAGAATTAAGATATGAAGTACATTCTGCTGATGAAGAGGTAGGAAAGGATATAGCAAAAAAGATAGAGAGAAATATGCTTCCATATAAATCATCGCGAATAAGATAGAGTCAAGTAGCAAAATACTTTTAAACGCTGGTGGATTGGAAAAAAGATGGATAATTACGAAAAATTGGTGGATAAAATATCTAAACATGCTGGAATAACTGCAGATGATGTTTTGAGAAAGATAGAGGCAAAGAGAGCGAAGCTCTCTGGATTGGTATCTAAAGAAGGGGCGGCGCAGATTGTAGCTTCTGAATTGGGAATTAATTTTGATAAAGAGAGACTGAAGATAGCTGAATTATTACAGGGGATGAAGAGGGCAAATGTTGTTGGAAAAGTTATCGAGGTATTTCCTATTTTAGAATATAATAAGAATGGCAGGGCGGGAAAGGTTGGAAGATTTGTTTTAGCCGATGAAGGGTCTAATGCAAAAGTTTTATTATGGGATACAAATCATATTTCTTTGCTTGAAAACGGAAAAATAAAACAGGGGGACGTTATTGAAATTTCTAATGGGAATGTAAGAAATGGGGAAATACATCTAAGTTCTTTTGGAGATATAAAAATAAGTAATGAAAAGATGGGGGAAGTAGTCGTTGCTAAGGTTTTTCCAAAAAAGAAAATAAAAGATGCTAAAGTTGGAGAAAGATTCAAAACTAGGGCAGTCATTGTTCAGACTTTTGAGCCTAGGTATTTTGAAGTTTGTCCAGAATGTAGAAAGAAAATAATTGAGGGGGAATGCGCAAATCATGGGAAAGTCACTTCGGAAAAAAGAGCTCTATTGAATTTGGTTTTAGACGATGGGAGCGAGACAGTAAGAAGCGTGATATTTGGAGAACAAATAAATAAATTGGGGTTAAATGAAGAAGAAATATTTTCTATAGAAAAGTTTAATGGGAGAAAAGAGTCTTTACTTGGAGAAGAAAAGATGTTTGTAGGTAATATGAGAAGCAATAATTTGTATAATACTTCTGAATTCAATATAGAAAGCATAGAAGAAGTTAATGTAGATGAGTTGATTAAAGAGTTAGAAGCTAAATAAAAAAAGAGAAAAATGTTAGCAAGAACACATTTGGCAATAGGAGCATTTTTGGTAATTCTCTTGTTGCCTCATATAACTTATAAGTGGGTATACATTCCAATTGTTATAATCGCGAGTTTACTTCCTGATATTGATACAGGGTTTTCTACATTGGGAAGAAAAGCATATTTTAGGCCCGTACAATGGTTTACACGACACAGAGGAATATGGCATAGTTTTACTTTATGTTTACTTATCTCACTTGTTTTAGCAGCATTCGTGCCAGTAATGGCATTACCTTTCTTTTTAGGATACGGTTTTCATTTATTTGCGGATATGTTTACAATTGAGGGCATAAGACCGTTCTGGCCTTGGAGTGGAGAATCAAAAGGTAAAATAAGGACGGGGGGAACGATAGAAAAAGCGATTTTTGTTGTTTTCTTGATTGTGGATGCGGCTTTGCTTGTTAGTTGGTTTATCTAGATGCAATAATTTTTATATTAGAAAAAATTTGAATAATCAATGTCAAAAAACGATATTAAATATAATGATACGGTTATTGGTTTAAGTAGAGTAGAAAGAGAGATTCTGGATGATTTGGTGAGAACTGGATTGTATGGAACAAAAAGAGAGGAGGCGGCAGAGAGAGTTATTGCTGAACGGATGATAGAAAATAGCGACAGACTTGCACGTTTAGGAATTGATTCGAAGAAGTATTATAGAAGAAGATAGATTTTATTTAAACGTGTATTTTTGAGTGTTATAATATTTATAAAGCGCAAGAAGTAAAGAAGGATACATGACAAAGAGTGAAGAGAATAAAGAGACTAAAGACGATGAACAAAAGCTTACGGATATTCCGGGAATAGGGCCTGGAATTGCAGCAAAATTGGAAGCTGCAGGTGTTTATGATTTAATGGGCTTGGCTGTTATGTCTCCATCAGCACTTGCAGAGATGGCTGGAGTTGGAGAGGCGGTTGCAAGAAAGGCAATACAAGCTGCAAGAACGATGATGAAATTGGGTTTTGTAAGCGGAGACGAATTTGCAAAGAGAAGAGAAGATGTTTTAAATATTACAACAGGAAGTAAAAATTTAGATAACCTTTTTGGTGGGAAGGGAATTGAAACGAGAGCGATGACTGAAATTTTCGGAAGCTATGGTAGTGGAAAAACTCAGCTTGGATTGACTTTGGCAGTGAATGCTCAATTACCAAAAGAACAAGGGGGAGCGAATGGCAAGGCAGTCTTTATCGATACGGAAGGAACATTTAGGCCAGAAAGAATCAGGCAAATTGCTGAAGGCATGGGGGCAAATGCTGAAAAAGTGTTGAAGAACATTCTCGTGGCTCGAGCATTTAACAGCGATCATCAAATTCTGTTGCTGGATAAGATAAATGAAATGATAAAAGAAGGAGAGCCAATAAAACTAATTATTATTGATTCACTAACGGCACACTTTAGAGCCGAATTTGCAGGAAGAGGGCAGTTAGCAGATAGACAACAGAAATTAAATAGGTATCTACATAATTTAATGAAACTTGCAGAACAACACAATGTTGCCGTTTATGTTACAAATCAGGTAATGGCAAATCCTGCTGTAATGTTTGGAGATCCTACAACACCAGTTGGCGGAAATATAGTGGGACACATGTGCTTAACAGGAGATACGTTAATTCAGTTGGGAGACGGCGAGATTGTTGAAATTAATGCTATGAAGCAACAAAAGGTTCTTACAGGAGATTTTTTAAGTATGAATTTAGAGAAAAGAGATTCAGAGATGCTATTTGTTAATCAAAATGTAA
>CAZVKQ010000078.1:0-2960 GCA_964626985.1 Candidatus Woesearchaeota archaeon
AATTGGAATTTTCTGCACAGAGAATTGCTACGTTCAAAGCAATTCTCTGTGCTCGAAGTGTTTGTCAAACACTTCGACATCAAAATTTTTTTAAAATCTTTATACCTTCAAAATCAAAATCAAACGGAATCATTTTTGCGCCTTCAATTCCCTTCAAACCTTTTCTAAATTTAGCGATCAAACTCTTTTTCTCTCTTGCATCTCGCGTGTAAAAAATCATGCATCCTCCTCCCCCTGCCCCTGTTGCTCTCGCCCCCAAATAAAAACCATCAGCAATCTCCTGAATTTTTCTCATGTTATCTGTTTCTATTGAGCTATGCAGCTGTTTTTGTAATTCCCAAGTATCTGCGATCAATTTCCCTAAAACATGCTCGTTCTCTATATTCTCCGGCATCTTTCTTGCCAATAATTTCAATTTATTTATTAAAGTAACTTTCTTCATAAAATTACTGGGCTGAAAAACATCTTCGTGCACACTAGCTGACTGGTGCCTGCTCCCAGTAAAAACCAAAACTAATCTGTCGTGCAAATGCTTAGCACCTCTCTTAGAAATTTCAGTTCTTCTTATCTTCCCATTTCTTGAGAACTCCCAAAAATTAACTCCTCCAAAAATCGCAGCCCCCTGATCCTGAAAACCAGCCCTCTGCCCAATTATAGAATTCTCCAGCAAATTAACTCTCTTCATCAACTCCATCTTATTTTCAATTAAGGAAGGATTTGAAACAACTAAATAAACTGTTCTTAAAGCCCCTGATGTTCCAAGCCCAGAATTAGCAGGCACCTTATCCAAAGAAGTAACTAAATTTCCTCCTTTTAAAAAACCGCTGACTCTCAAATTTATCGCCCCATTCAATACAGCCCCTCCAAACTCATGCCTGAAGGGATCAGCATCGCTCCATCCAGCAGAAATATCAATTCTCACAGGCGCTGTTACTTTTATCATTTTAATCAATACAACTAATAATCAACTATTTAATTACTTTATCATACACTATATTAAAAAGACTATAAAAAAACATATAAATATTATTAAATTAACTTCATTAACCACATCCATGGCAGAAGAAGTAGGTCAAAAAGCAACACAAGTTTTAAACCATCATTCAGCAACAGTATTACCCTATCATCTAGACAATCAAGGAAGATTACATTTTGTCCTAGAGCAAAAAGACCCCAAATACAAACCACCCTTCTTTGACAACGGACTAAACTTCTTTGGTGGAAACTGGGAAGCCTCCAAAAACCCAAATGAGATATCACCAGAAGAAACTGCAATAAGAGAAATTAGAGAAGAATTTTGGCAGCAATATGAATCCCCAGAATCATTAAACGACTTACTTGGACAAGATTTTGTAGATAAACAACCAAACTTAAGAGAATCTTACGGAAAACAATCATTAGATACAATAAAAGAGATAGGCAGAACAATAGTAGGAGATATTAAGCACGCAGGAGATTACATAATGAGAGTAAGAAAACCAATAGTAAGGGATGATGTTCTCTCATACGGCTTAACCGTCTTTACAAAAGCCTTGTCAGAAAGTAAATTAATTAGAATAATAGGGATAACAGAAATGTTCAGAGGAAAGCTAACTAAAGATAATATTAAATGGGGAAGCAAAACAAGAGTCTTAAGACTAGATGAAATAAATGCAAACCCCGCTAAATTCGCGTGGGGTTATGACCAAGTAATGAATGACTTGCTAGAAAGAAGAGTTCTCCCAGGAGAAGGCTTGGGAGTAATAAGACCATTATCACTAGTTTCAGCAGAAAGGGTTCAATACCCAAATGGAGAAGAAAGAACCTTTTCAGGCAGTCCAACATACCAAGGATTCCGAAGAACAGGATTCAGCTATAAGAAGTAAAACCCTACTTAGTCATTATCTCCAGCCCATCTCTATGCTTCAAAACATAATCCTTTCCAACCGCCTTCTTCGTCCTAACATCAATTGCCTTGACAAAACCATCCCCAATATCACTATGCAACTTATAAGCAAAATCCAAAGCTGTTGAACCTTTCTCCATCAAAAAACAATCAGGCAAAACATTCCCCTTTGAATCAGCAAGTTTATCCCCGGCAGGAAAAATAGCAATCATTCCCAAAATTCCCAAAACAAGTTTATTCAAAACTTCCTGCACGCCCATGCTTCCATTATCATCCAAAAACTTCTTAACACTATCCAGCGCCTTAATCTGTTCCTCATTGAGTTCTCCTACAATTTTAAATGAAGAATCCCCAGGAACATATTCTATCAAGCCCTTCTTATCTGCCTCCCTCAATGCCAATTCCCCGTCGGCAAAACACGGAACAATTTCATAATCAAATTCCTCCCTAACTTTCTCAAGATTATTAAAAGAATTCGGCCTGTCCATTTTATTCGCGGCAATAATCATCGGCTTAGTATATCTTCTTAGCGCCCTAGCAAACTTCCTGACTTCTGCCTCGCTCCATTTTCCGGGCTTGTCAGAATTCAATCCGCTCTTCAAAACAACTGCTTTAACATCATCCTCTGTAACTTTCAATCCGGAAAATTGTTTTGCAACAGCTTCAGAGAAATTACCTCCCTGAATCTCAACACCTCTTGAAAAAGTCTTCCAAACCTTGGCCAAAATTCCCCCATACCACAAATCCAGCTCGCTTTCTATAATCGCAATGTCCTCTCCTGGATAATAATCGCCCCCAGAAACAAGCTTGCCCTCTCCATTAGTTTCTCCGCTCATATCAACAATATGAATAAAAGCATCAGCACTTGATAAGTCATTTAAAAATTCATTACCCAGGCCCTTCCCTTCTGAAGCCCCTTCAACTAACCCGGCAACATCCATCAACTCAAACTGAACAAACCTCCACTTGCCTTTAACAACTTTTCCATCAACAACCCCATCCTTGACAAAACCCTCCCTAGGATTAGAAACCTTCCCAAACTCCGGCGCCAAATCTTCAATCTTAACATATCCCA
>CAZVKQ010000079.1:0-2903 GCA_964626985.1 Candidatus Woesearchaeota archaeon
CTACTTTATCGCCGGCGTAGGCGCGCAGATGCTCTTCCAAGATTTTGCCAAAATTATTCAGGCACGGCTTGAAGAAAAATGATGTTGAGGAAGTTATGCCTCTGATTAATGAAATTGTCAAAGAAGTTAATTCGTTATCTAAAGAGAGTTTGAAAGGGGAGTTTTATAAATTTGAGAAATTTGTCAAGGAGAGAGATGAGGCAACAGAGGGCTTGCCAGAGCTTCCCAATGTAAAAAAGAAAGTTGTTTTGAGAATTGCTCCTTTTCCTTCCGGGGCCTTGCATTTAGGAAATGCCAAGACTTTTATTTTGAATGCATTGTATGCGGAGAAGTATAATGGAGAATTAATTCTGGTTATGGATGACACTATTGGAAGCGAAAAAAAGCCGATAGACAATGAATCTTACAAGCTGATTAAAGACGGCTTGAAGTGGCTTGGTATAAAAACAGAGGAGACTATTTACAAGTCTGATAGACTGGAAGTTTATTACGAGTATGCCAGAAAGCTGATTGAAAAAGAAGCAGCTTATGTCTGCCATTGCACGCAGGAGGAATTGAAAGTAAACAGGGCGCAGGGCAAGGATTGCAGCTGCCGTGTCTTCCCAAAGGGTGTTCAGATAATTAGATGGGAGGAGATGTTTAACATGAAAGAAGGCCACGCTGTTTTAAGATTAAAGACAGATATGAAGCATCCTAATCCTGCTTTCAGAGACAGAGTTTTGTTCAAAATTTCTGACAGAGAGCATCCTCGCGTTGGAACTAAATACAGAATCTGGCCAACTCTTGAAATGAGCTGGGCTATTGATGATTATCTTTTGAAGATTACTTATATTATTAGAGGAAATGATTTAATGATTGAGTCTGATGTTGAAAGATTTATCTGGGAGATATTTAAATGGAAAGGTCCGGAGATAATTCATACGGGAATTGTAAATATTGAAGGCGCCGGAATTTCAAAATCTAAGTCTCGGTCAGAAGTCAGAAGCGGTGAATTCAAGGGATGGGACGATCCCCGGACTTGGAGTCTGCAGAGCCTCGCGCGGAGAGGAATAAAGCCCCTTGCTTTAAAGAGCTTTGTTGAAGAAATTGGATTGAACAAACAAAATATTACTGTGCCGATTGAGGGCTTGTATGCACATAACAGAAGACTGATTGACTCTTCTTCAGACAGATATTCATTTATTGTGAAGCCGGTTGAATTGAACATTGATAAAGTTCCAAAGGGTATTGAAATTGTTTCTGTGCCGATACACCCTGACAAGAAGAAAGAGAGGAAGATTAATATCGGCAGGGTGTTTATCTCTTTTGAGGATTTTGAGGCGTTGCGCGGAAAAGAAGCGCGGCTTTTGCATTTGTATAATATTCTGATTTCTCAAGATATAGATGGATTAAGCTTGTTTAGTTCTATGGCTCTGAAGAAAATTCCTAAAATTAATTGGGTCTCTGATAATTTAAGGGCTCGCGTTTTGATGCCTGATGGGAGCTATGTTGAGGGAATTGCGGAGATTGCTGTTAAGAATTTGAAAGTTGGAGATGTGATTCAGTTTGAAAGATTTGGGTTCGTCAAGTTTGATGGTATTGTTGACTCAAACTATGATGACAGGGCTTCTGATTCAAAAAAAGATAATGCAAGTGTGGGAAGTGGAGCTGGCGAAATGCCTTTGGATAATGGAGTTATGGGAAGGGGGGCGGGGCGGGGCGGGAAAGTTTATGAATTTTGGTTTGCGCATAAATGAGATTATTTTTTGTATAGCTCTTCTGGAATATTAAATTCTTTGCTGGAAAAAATAATTTCCTCTGCTTGAGAGATGGACTTTTTACAAACATCAAGCATTTTTCCATATTTGCCCTCAATTTCTTTGTTTGTTATTAAAGAACTATATCTTGCTTCCTCTCTTTCATCAACATCTGATTTTTCTTTTTTATCTCTGTAAACCATTATCCTATCAATAAATTCATCATCATAATCTATTAAACCTCTTTCTTTGGCATATTTTAAGAAGTAAGCTGTACATTTTTGATTTCTACTCTCTATTCCAAATTTAGAGATAATTGCTAGAACGCAATAATAAAGTGTGTAGAACCATTCTTCTGGGATTTTATAATCGAATCCCTTTTCTTTATAAAATGAACAAAGCTCCAAATTTAATTTTGCCTTTTTTATATAACTCTCCGCAGTTTTATCATCTATTTTTGTAATAATTAACCCCTTATGCTTTTTATCTTTCTCTTCATCTTTGATGGCACTTACAAAACAATCTTTTAATTCTTCTATCATTTTATGCGATACTTTTTATGAATTTGATAAATCTTTCCTGTCCAAAGAGAACAACTCCTTTTTTTATGGCATCAATAAAGGCAGGGTTTGGTTTTTTAATTTCCTCTTTAAATTCTGCTTTTGTGAAATTCTCAGAGTGAATTTTTTTAATTTGTATTTTTTGTATTATCTTTTCAATTTTTATAAAATTAACTTTATTAGAAACTACTCCTAATATATCAATATCGTTTGCTTCTTTTGGTGAGTGTAAAATACTTCCATAAAGAATTAGAAATTCTACATTATTCTCAAGTTCTGTAAAATTGCTTATCCATCTTCTGTTCTTTAATGCCTCTTCTGTTAATATCAGAGACAGTTTTTTTTCTAAAATTGGATTTTCCCAGTTTAATTTTACGCTAAATATGCTTGTTTTTCCTTCTCCAACTGTGGAAAGAAGTATTAATTTTTCAGCTTCTAGTTTTTTCAAAACCTTCCAAATACCAACTCTGCTCATATTGGACTTCTTGGCTAAGTTTGTAATGGTCCAGTTAATTGTGAATTGCTTTAGTACTGTCTTTAAAATTTCTTCTTCTGTTTCCATTTTTATTGTTAACTTTTAGTTAATAGTTATTAACATTTAGATGAC
>CAZVKQ010000080.1:0-1676 GCA_964626985.1 Candidatus Woesearchaeota archaeon
CCGTTTTTGATGGTGAGGGTGACGGTGTAGTCTCCGGGCGTTTCAAACACATGCGCAGCCACCGCACCGGTGGCGGCGTTCTTGCTCTTGCCGTTGGTCGCCCACACAGCATTTGGATCGTCGCCGAAGTTCCACGCGTATTCGAGGTCGTGGAAGGGTCGGGCGGCGCCGAAGGGATTCATATCAACCGCATCAAAAAACACTGCCAAAGGAGCAACACCAGAAGTTCGAGAAGCCGTTGTCATTGTATCTACAACCGAAGCCACCGCAACAGCTCCCTCCGCGCTCTCCCCGCTAACACTCAATATCTCTGAAGTTCCAGCAGGATTTGTCTCTGCTGTAAACTGCAATTCCAAATCTCCCTCGGCAAAAATCCCTAATATCTTCTCTTCTCTCCACCTTACAACATAAGCTCTCTTAGCAACTCCTTTAACAAAAACACCTTCATCCCTTCCCTCCTCGCTCTTTCCAAATATTCCATCTGTTTCTTCAATTGTAAGTTCAACTTTCTTTCCATCACATCCCTCTGACTTTACAGTCAGAAAGACACTCTGTTCATTGAATGCCTTAGTTATTTTATTTCCGTTTGCATCTGCCCAATAAACCTCTCTAAAGACGCATTCTTCTCCTGTTTCTTGAATAATTCCCTCTCTTTCTTCTCTCTCCTCCCCTTCTCCCCCAATTATTTCTCTAACTACATTATCTGTTTCATCTGTTTCACAAACTCTCTCAATATCAGGAGCATTCAAAGAAGTCCTGCAGTTATTTCTGTCAAAGCATTCCCTTATCTGTTTTCCATTTACACATTCGCTCCAGTCATTGCACTCCCAGTTTTCCGTGCATTGTTCCGCGATACATGATTGCTCCCCAGATGGCTTGTTTTCAACACTGCCGCAATTATTTGCATCTAAACACTCTCTAATTTGTTTTCCATTTACACATTCGCTCCAGTCATTGCACTGCCAACTCTCAGTGCATGTTGTCTGACATGTTTGCATTAGAGTTGGTTTGTTGTTTGTTGTCCCGCAGTTATTTGAATCAGAGCATGTTCTTGTCTGCTGATTATTGATACAAGAACTCCAAGATGAGCAAGACCAAGATTCGATGCAGGAAGGTGGTTGTGTTGGTTGAGCATTATATAAATCCATGACTTCAGAAGCATTCAAGGCTCTATTGAATATTGCTAATTCATCTAACTTTCCATTAAGAGGACTATATTTGTCAGGAGGGTTTGCTCCTATCCAGGTTTGCGCAGAAGAAGAGCTATCAATCACGCCTGTTTTTGCAGCTCTTTTAACTTCAACTCCATCTTGGTATAGAATCATGTTATTTCCATTGTAAACAGCGGCAACATGGATCCAAGTTTTTGTTGGAAGAGCAGTTGAGCTGATTAAAGTAGTTGTGACTCCATTTGTTTTTAATCTAAATCTTAACTTGTTTTGGTTTTCAGACAACATCCAGTAGTGATCTCCTTCAGAGAATCCAACTGCCTTAGAGATAAACCTTTCGTCCACATTCGCCCAATTCTCTCCCCAGACCCATGCAGAAATAGTCAGCTCCTGCGTGTTTAATGGCAAATCAAAATTTCCTAAACTTATATAACTTGAGCCATTAAAACTGCAAGCTTGGTTAAACTTTCCATCCAGACCACAGTTAACATCCCCAATAAGAGCTCC
>CAZVKQ010000080.1:1686-2768 GCA_964626985.1 Candidatus Woesearchaeota archaeon
TTGAATCAAAAACATTGCCATTCATGTGCCATGATGCAATTAAACCAGGAGAATTATCCGAAATTTCAGATGGAGAAAGCTTGACATATCCGTTGCCAAATAATCTATCGATAATATCAGAAAATACAGAATTCCCTGTAATCCTTTCATATCTATTTCCATCCAAGTTTTCATAAGTGGCAAGTCCGTTAATCCTGAAATCATTTACAACATAAAATATCGCAATTAGCCATAATATAGCAAGTAAAATAAAAGCACTCTTCCAAAAATTCTTAAACACCTTCTTTTTCATTTAATCAAAAGAAGATATAATTATATAAACATTCTCTTTATCTTTAAGTGTATCTATAATAATAATTGCTCTTTTTTCTTTCAATATAAAATCTATAGGCAATCCCAAGCATAATAAAAATAAATAGGACTATCAGAAAATAAACCCAATTAAATTTTTTTACTTGGAAGAATGCGCTGCTGCTTCCTGTCTGACCATTATATCCAACATTTGCATATAAAATATAATCTCCGGCTTTTGCACTTTTAGGGATATTAAAACTCTTAATAAAATTCGTCTTTGTTTCAACAGCAACTGTTTCCTGTTCTTCTAAGATTAAATTACTCTCTATATCCTTAATGATATATTTTATTCCAGCATCTACTATTCCAACCCTCTCTAAATTTAACAATTCAAATTCGGCAACAAGCTCCTCTCCTGCTTTAATCTTCAGGAATTTCTCTGGAATCGATACCTTAATATCAAATAAGGGATGTTTAGACTCAATTTCCAGAGCAACTATAATCTCTTTCTTTATATTCCCGCTTGAAATAAAAATCTTCCCTAGGTATATGTCTTCCTTCCTGTCAAGAGCAATAAAATCCAATAAAATCTCTTTCTTCTCACCATTTTTTAGAACAAACTGCCTGTCATTCATTCTTAAAAAAGATTTTAAATTATCATCAATAGTCATATTTAGCTCAATATCTCCGACATTCTCAACAACAAATTTCTCTCTTTTTGCCTCTCCCTGTTTCAAAGAAACTTTAATCTGCTCTTTATTAATAAAAAAATCTCTCTTTAGCAAAAC
>CAZVKQ010000081.1:0-2583 GCA_964626985.1 Candidatus Woesearchaeota archaeon
TGCAGAGTCTTTACTATATTCAACTCCCTGCTCTCTTATCTGCTCTATTATTGGGCTGTCTTCTGAATGGACGAGTTTGAAATAAGGGCTTTCTTCTCCGTATAAATAAAGGCGCGCGAATTGCGACTTAACTACATTATCTGGGAGATATATTAATGCACCATCTGGATTCACTCTTCTTGTTCTTCTATTGCCCTCTTCTATTTCTTCAAGATTTGCAAATATAAATATTCCTGATTCTATACCTGCGCCGAAATCTATAAACTCCTCGTCGAATACGTATCTTAACGGAAGAGGGTATTGTTTTTCGTTGTATACAAATATTCCTGTCGGCGAAGTTGTTATCCTGCCTTCTGCGTCTTTTGATAATACTATTGCTCCTAGTTTTGCTTTTTCTTTGGGAAGAAATATTTTTGTGTCATTTTGCTCATAGATGATATCTTCTTCTATTGTGTATACTCCAAAGTAAAATTGCATACTTGTTCCATTTAATTCCCTTGCGCTGTTGCTGTCTTCTATAAATGTTGTAATTTCTCTTAATCTATCGTAATTTATATCAGAGCCTATCAAGGAGAACGTGGCATATTTTCTTAAGTCTTCTGAATCTATTAGGAGATGTGTAACATTGTGGGCGTATAAGAACTCAAGACCTTCTGTTTCATCTGTGCTGGTTAAAACCTGGCGAGCAAATAGATAATTCCAGTAAGTTATGACATTGCTACCATCAAGAACTGTTGCTCTTTCGCCTATAGATTGAATCCAGTAGCCGTAATCCCACCAGCTCGCAAAAACTGCGTCTTGAGGAGTGTTCTCTCTTACCCAAAACATTGCCTTCTGCCATTGCTTGTTGTAATCCCTTGGTATGTATAATCCAGTAGTGGATTCTTCGTAGAATTTATATGCTGAATAGAAAGCAGCTGTAAAAATTAAAATAAAAAAGAGCCAAGCAAAAGTCTTTTTTATGTCTGTTTTTGATTTTTTAGCTATTGTGAATGACTCTACAATAAAGTAAGACACTATTATTGAGACAGACGGAACAAGCATTAAAATTAATCTTACTGCTGCTCTTGCTGAAATAACACTAAGCAGAAAGAACATAAGAAGGAGAATGAAAGAAAAATTAACTTCTTTTAATTTGTCTTCTTTGTTTAGCTTTTGCGCCTTGTAAATATAAAATCCTGCTGCACTAAGAAATGTTATGAAACCTAGAGCGAGAAGGATATAACTTGCAGGGGAGCTTCCGTTTAAAAAAACAGCTTCTTCACTAGTTCTGCTAAAAATAAGAGCAAATAAAAGAAGTGAATAAGAGGAGGTTATTACTGCTCTCTCTTTATTTGAGAAGCTTTTTATTGCTTTGTTGAATAAGAAAATTGAGCCGAAAAAGAAAAGCCAGAAGAAAAGGGGTATTCTGCTTATTACTGGACCGAAGTTATTTTTCCAATCTGTGAAATATGGCTGGGAATTTTCTACGACTGTTGCTCCAAGACGGTCTGTTATTGGTTGAGTAAATGCCTGAATATTTTCTTTTATTCTACTCAAAATGAAGTCTGTCCCAAAGAGCACAAATATTATAATCAAACCTAGTAATATCGCTATAATGAGCGCGAGAAATCTTGATGGTATTTTGGCTAAAAATTTGGAAGATGATATTTTTTTTGATAGTTTAGTTTTAGTTAAGATATTGTGAATTAGGAAAGATGCTATGGCAAGCAATAGAATTAAAACCATTGTTGATTTTAGCATTACTGGTATTGCGTATCTTGTAGAGAAGAAGAACATTATTGTTATTGAAGATATTAGCCAAGTTAGGCACAAATAAAATCTTTGATTGTCAAATTGCCCGAGAAGATATGCTATAAATACTGAAGGAGTTATTGTAAAAAATAGGAAAGCGAACCCGCCCCAGATTAGAGCCATTGCGGCTGTTGAAAGGCCTGCTAGTAGGGCGAAGGAGAGCTGGGATTTTAGAGATTTTGCGTGCCAGGCAGAGAGGAAAAAATAGAAGCCGAGGAAGAGAAAGAGGAAGGCGGCTGATTCTTTTTCAGGGATTCCTGCGATTGTTCTTGGAAGGAGGACGGGGATTATTGAGAGGAAGAGTGATGCGATTAAAGCGATTATGTTTACCTGATTTTTATTTAAGGATTGGGAGAAAATTTTTCTTGTGAAGAAGAAAAATGCAATTACTGTTAAGGCAAACATAAAAGCAGGGTAAATGGCTGATGATTGCTCAACTGAAGTTGAGCCGAATAGCGACGCTAATTTATGAAACCATGCCATTGAGTAGGGAAGTAATAAAAGCTCTGAACTTGTTTCTATTCCTAACGGAGCGTAACGCGTGGTGTCTATTGCGTATAACGAGCCGTGTTCTACGATGTATTTTGCCCATCTTAAAAATAAGAACGGGTCTAGGTCTGGGCCGAGAGTCCAGCCCCCTGTTGTTACATCTCTTAAGCCAGAGAGATTTAGAGTTCTTATTCTTACTGCGATAAAAACGATTATTGCTAATATAATGTATGATAGATAGTTATTGTTGAGTTTTGAGAGGAGCTTGTCTTTTCTCTGCTGTAAAATTTCCTGATGGGC
>CAZVKQ010000082.1:0-2229 GCA_964626985.1 Candidatus Woesearchaeota archaeon
TATTAGAGGATTTAATTTTAAAGCGCTAATCTGGCAGAATACAGGAACATTTTGCTCTGCTAACAAATCACTTCTAACAACAGCAGGCTGGCATCCTCCAGGAGCTACACTCAATATAAAATCCTGTCTAGCTTCGCACTGTTCTCTGTCTGTCAAAGCAGGCCAATAAGTATTCAAATCTTCCCTAGAATAAATAACTCCGGTTCCAGCTCCAAATTGCTGACTAATAGAGCTAACTATATTCCTTGGATTAGAAGAAATAACAGCGGATTCTCCAAAATCTGCGGACATAATCAAAGCTCCGGCTATCAACAAAATCAAAGCGCAAAATCCAATTATTCTTTTTTTATTCATTTTTTCTCTCCTTCTTGAAAAATGAATGATAAAGAATTTCCTGTTCTTTTTTATTCATTTTCAAAACTAATATCAACTCCTGAATCTTCAAACGCTTGGAAGTTATATTGCAATTCTTCCAAGCTATTTGGCTTGCTAAATTCAGGAACATTCAATTTTATTTTTCCTCCTTTCAGCTGACTTTCTAAAATATAAGTGTTTGTTCTCCCCCCTCCAATTAAAGCACTTTCTATCTTCTGCTCTGGAATTTCTATATCAAAACATTTTTCTTCTGTTCTTCCTAAAAATCCTAAAATTCCTCCATCAGCAACAGTAGTGCATTGCCTCTTACTACTTTTAGGAATAGTAATACTGGAGTCTGCATAACTATAAACTCGTATTGCATATTGTCCTTCACTTAACTTAACACTTGACACTTCTGGAATAAATGCACTCGTCCCTTTGCCTCCCTCTTTCGTAAATGTAATAATAGAATTCCCGCTTACTTCCTTGCTTCCTACTCTCAATTCCACATTAACATCATAAGCCCTGTCCAAAATTACATCTTTCGATACTTCAGAATTGCTGGAAAATAATTCTTTCTGCTCCTCAAAACCTTCTGCTCTTAATTTCAAAAATCCATTTACACATGCAGGGGCTTTTCCAATAAACTTGCCATTCTCTGTTTCTCCTAAGTTACACCTCTGATCAAAGCATTCAAATCCTATTTCAACTCCATCAACAGGATTCAAATTAGTATCAAATACTCTTATGTCAACATCTTGCTCCTTAAACTCACATAGGTCAAAACCTTCTCCAGAGTCTGCTTCTAAACTTCCAAATTCAACATTTCTTGGCAGATTATTATCAATAATAACAGCGACAGGGAACTGGAAAAGCTCATCATTATTATAAAATTGTATCAGGACAGGGAAACTCAAGTCATAAACATAATGATAAGGAACATAACAAAATCCTAAAATCCCCAATCCCTCTTGGTTACCAACAGCTTCTGCTGTCATCAATTCTCCATCAACTCCATCTCCATTTATTTCTATCTTTGTTGGCCAATTCATTGAATACATAAAATTAACCTGCTCGTCGCTTCTTAAACCAGATATGACAAAATATTCGTTCTCTTTTTTCTGCAAGTCAAAATAATTCCCTTCTAATTTCAAACTGGCAATATTTGCTTCTAATCCCCTCTTTATATCTTCAACAACTTCTCTTGTTTTCCAAATCTCTGGCTTACAGCTAATTTCAACTCCATCAACAGGAGCATAAAGTCTCAAAACATCTATTCCATATTCTTCTAACACTGCATCTCTTCTTTCCTTGTCATAAATCTCTATGGATAAATCATAAAATCTCCCAAACTTCCTTTGAACAGAAGCAGAATGCTCTGTCTTTCTAGCTGTTTGCTCCTCTTTTGCAACAACCAAATCAGACCTAACAGCAACATCTACTTTTGAATCTCCAATGTCAACTCTTACTTCTGGATCTGTGAATTCAATATCAAATCCTTGCAAGTAAAGCTCCTCAAAATTACAATTATTTAATCTGGAAGCAACAAAGCTCCCTATTTCTCTTTCAATCTCGCTCTTAGTCGGCACATTTTCTCTAACCAATCCATTTCCAGAGACATGATACCAATAAGGAACAGGAGTTCCAAGAAAATTCAATTGGTTTGAAAATGGAGCATATTCACTTCCAGGAATATATTCTTCAACATCAATCCTTCCTCCTTGTGTTCCTGCAATACTCAAAGCTAATTCTGTTTCCCTCTCAATACAAGATTCATAATAACTATAAACTCCTTGCAATTCTCCTGGAATACCTAAATCAATTCCTACTCTAATAGCGAAAAATGCAACAATTCCTCCAACAATAACAAGA
>CAZVKQ010000082.1:2239-2519 GCA_964626985.1 Candidatus Woesearchaeota archaeon
TCCCCTGTTACATCCTTTCAAAGCGGAGTTTTCTAGCTATCTGACATATTTAAATATTTCTTATGAACTAACTAACTTAGTAACTAAGATAATTTAGATTCCCCAGCTTTCTTTTCATATCTCGCAGAATCCCGGTCGTATAGCTTATCAATCAATTTTCTCCAGCTCTCATCCAGGTCTATATTATGAGAATTAGCCAAACAAATCAAAGTCATGAAAATATCTGCAATTTCGCTGCCAATTTCCTGAACTTCTTCTTCAGACTTTTTCTCTTCTTTCT
>CAZVKQ010000083.1:0-2442 GCA_964626985.1 Candidatus Woesearchaeota archaeon
AATGTGCATCGAATTGCGCAATTTCCAATTCTCTTTGCGGGACCTCCGCAGATAGGACAGGTGATTCCTTCATTGTTAAACTCTCCAAGAGAAGACTGCTCTTCTTTCTCTCCATTTATCTCAAAATCAACTGAAATGTCTCCCGCACTCTCCCCAAAACTATTAAGCATGAATTGCGCAACATAATCAACTATCGAAGAAGCAGTTCTTATTAATTTTATTTTACCTTCCATTTCTCCTCCCTCAACATTTTTTACAAACCCTGCAGGCTCAAACTTTTGATGCCTGAATTTGCCAAACAAGTCTTTTACCGAAACACCATATTGTAAGTTTAGCGATACAGATGTTGCCCAAGCATCTATTAAACCTCTAATTGTTGAGCCTTGTTTATGCATCGTAACAAATATCTCTCCTGGTTTGCTGTCATCATACAAGCCGACAGTAATATACCCTTCATGTCCTGCTATATCGAATTTATGAGTTAAAGATTTTCTAGTTTGAGGAAGTTTCTTTCTTTCACTCCTTAAAACAACCTCTTTCCTTTTTATCATTTCTCTTTCAGTTTTCTGAGTATTCAATGGCTGGCTTCTCTTGCTATTCTCTCTGTAAATTGCAACAGCTTTCAGGCCCTTCTCCCAAGCATAGATATAAGCATCCATTATTTCTTCTATTGTTGATTGCTCAGGCATGTTAATAGTCTTGCTTATTGCTCCTGAAATGAAAGGCTGGCAAACAGCCATCATCTCAATATGGGCCTTATATTGTATCGATCTTTTTCCCTTTGCAGGCTTGAAGGCGCAATCAAAAATAGCAAGATGTTTATCTAACAAATGCGGGGAGCCTTCTATAGTGTCATTTTTCTCAATATATTCAATAATCTCTTTTATCTGCTCTTCTTTATATCCCAGATTTTGCAAAGCTGATGGAACACTTCTATTTACAATTTTAAGCATCCCGCCTCCAGACAAAACTTTATATTTTACTAAAGCAATATCAGGCTCAATTCCTGTTGTATCGCAATCCATAAAAAAAGAGATGGTTCCGGTTGGAGCCAAAACTGTTGCCTGCGCATTTCTAAAACCATATTTTTCTCCCAGTTCAAGGGCTTCACTCCAGCAATCCCACGCCACATTCACTAAGTCTCTTAGGTTTATAGGAATTTTCTCAACTTGAATCTCCTTAACATGATCCCTGTGCATTTTTATTACATTCAGCATTGGCTCTTTATTTTCTTTATATCCTGGAAATGGTCCGGTTAAGGCGGCGAGTTCTGCCGAGGTTTTATAGGCCTCTCCGCACATTATCGCTGTTATTGCCGAGGCTACAGCCCTCCCTTCCTCAGAGTCATAAGGCAGTCCTAACGACATCAACAAAGCTCCAAGGTTCGCATACCCCAAACCAAGGGGCCTAAAGATATGAGATCTCTCACAAATTCTCTCTGTTGGATAACTCGCTCCATCAACAATTATTTCCATTGCGGTAATAAAGTACCTAATTACTTTCTTAAACGATTCGACATCAAAATTTCCCTCACTATTTAAAAACTTCATTAAATTTATTGAAGCCAGATTACATGCAGTGTCATCAAGATAGACGTATTCGCTGCACGGATTAGTTGCATTTATTTTTCCAGAATTTTTGGATGTGTGATATTTCTGTATGACATCATCACATTGTATTCCAGGATCGCCACAAATCCATGTTCCTTCTGCAATTTTGTGCAATATATCTCTGGCTTTAAATGTATCACAAACGCCTGGTTTTGTTATATACTTTGTCTGCCATTCCCCATTTCTTTTGACAGCTTTCATAAACTCGTCTGTAACTCTGACAGACATATTGCAATTCTGGAAAAATATGCTTCTGTAAGCTTCTCCATTCATGCCCCCTTCATAGCCTTGCTCAATCAATGCCCAGGCTTTCTTCTCTTCTTTCTGTTTAGCTTCGATAAAATCAATTATGTCGGGATGATCAACATTCAATATCTCCATCTTAGCAGCTCTCCTTGTCTTTCCTCCGGATTTAATGATTCCTGCATAGGTATCGTAGGCTTTCATAAAACTCACAGGACCAGAGGGTTTTCCTCCTCCTGTCAGCGACTCTCTTGAACTCCTTAAAGGGGATCTATTCGACCCTGTTCCTGAGCCAGCTTTAAACAAATTGCTTTCTGCTGTTTGAATATTCATTATAGAGTCTATATTATCTTCCACTCCTTGGATAAAACAAGCGGAGCATTGCGGTCTGTCTTCTGGTTCTCCAACAATTGCCTTGCCTGAAACCTCTATCCCTATTTGCGTGTTGACGACTTTCTCTTTGCTAAAATCCAACTTAAATGCAGAAACTCCTCCGGCTTCTTTGTTATACTCCCAGATTCCTGCATTAAACCAGACAGGAGAGTTAAAAACACAAAGCTGATTTAAACAGATTGCGGCTATTTCATCT
>CAZVKQ010000084.1:0-2321 GCA_964626985.1 Candidatus Woesearchaeota archaeon
TCCCAATAATACTATCTGACAATAATAACAGATAGAGGAAATAAAAATGGAAAATCAAGATTTACTCGCAAGACTTAGGCAATATGCTTCTGGACTAGAGGACGAGCTAAAAGGAGCTTTTGAAGATAAAGCAACATGGAATAATGTTTCAAATGGTATGCATAAATCACTAGGAGCTTATGCTGGGCTACAAATTATCACAACACAAGAACGAGAAGGGCTTCAAGATGCCTGTTATAGTATTAGAAATTATGGGCGCGCTTTAGTTAAATTTTATCAAGCATTTCCAGAAATTAAAACTATTGATGAACTTTACGCACAGTTTCCAGATTTAAAGCAAGAGGTAGAAGAATAATGGAGAAAGTTAGATTCAGTATTATGGCTGGTAGTAGATGGGAAGGTTGTGAAGCTTCATTTGAAGTGCCGAAAGGAACAACTATTGAAACAATTTGCAAGTTGCTGGAAGTTGATTCTCTGGAAACATATAATCAATGGTGTGCTGAAGGGAATGGAGAATATATTAAAGAAGGAGAAATGAGAAATGGTAGTTATCGGATAGGTTATGATAAAAGGAGTAACTTTGATAAAATTTATGAGCAATTTAGAGAGCAAAAAAGATGACTGAATCAGAATTATGTAAGAGTACAACTGAATACAGACTGCTTGAGCTTTACGGAAATGTATTAGATGGGTATCAAAAAAGGCTTGAAGAATATGAAAGAGAGGTTGATAACCAGAATGTTCCAGTCTCATGGAAAAATTACCAAATAGACAGGAATAGTTTATACAATTCAATTATGAGTTTACAACTTCTCTTAGGTTTAGACTGTCTCCCTAGAAAATCTCCTATTCCAAGGACGTTGGAAGTAGCTTTGCAGGATTTAGGAGTTAATGAAGAACAGATAACTACCGTTGTGAAAGTTATTTGCAAAGAGCTAACGATTTGAAAGAAAGCTCTTTGGATTATTTTGATAGGGAAGTTAGGGCAACCTATGATTTTTACAGCGAAAAAAAGAGGAGAGGAGAAACATTAACCTCGGAAGAAAAAGAAAATTTGGATAGGGTGTGCGAAATCTTATCAGCAGATCATTAGTTCTTGTTGTCGTGCCTCTTAACCCCCTCGTTGTTTAGTACATTGTTTTAAGTGCCAACTCCAAGTTTTTAGAGATTAGCGTAAGCATGAAGTTCATTTAGGCAAGAAACAAATTGGATTTAATTCCTGTTAGTTTCGTCTGACCAACGGGAAGACCTAAAATTTAGTGCAACGTTCCGAAGGAAAATTTTAGAGTTGAGTTTGAGTTTTATTCTATAAATCCTCTTCGTAGAAGACTAACTTTTAAGGGCACGCGCGCTTTTTTGTTTCTTTTTTCCTAAAAAAGAAAATAGAAATAATTTTGGGGGTGGAAAATTGATTTTTGAGAATTATATTATCTTCTTGCAGTTAATAGCTTTGGTTCTTGTTTTAACAATAATGCTAAATCTTGACCTGTAGCAACTTCAACTTCTCCTGTAAATCTAGGATTTTCTTTCCAATAACTAAGGCAATGCCAATCGCCTTCTCTTTTTAATTCTTCAAATGTTTTTTGAATATCTTCTTCCCTAAAAGAAGCTGATACTAAACATTGATAGACCCCATCAAAGTTAAAACCATTTCCAGATTCAAAACAATTAGCCACAAGACAATTATTAAATGTGTATATTGAGCCAGCATTAGGACCACTGATAATTCCGTCTTCTATATAGGGCAAAGGATTTACTTGTTGGTTAACAACAAGTGTAGCATTTTCCCTAAGAAATTTTTCTATAGTATCGTAACTTCTCTCAACTTCATAATTGGTTATTGGATAAGAAGGCTCATCGTATTTATCTGAAATTCTGGCTTGTCTTCCAAAAATTCCTATTGCTCTCACATATGCTTTTGCCATTTTCAATAATAGTAACGAGCATTCCTTTATAAAAATTTAGATATTAAAATGGTTGTTTGCTCATAAAAACAATTTTAGGGTGGAAGATTATTTCTAAATAAAATTTCTGAGGCGAAGCCGAAGCAATATGTCCGAAGGACTAAGCTCGTGCCCGTCTTTAAAACTCAAACCCAATTGAGATTAACAGTTGTTATGTTTCCGAGCGGATGCGAGGCGAGGAGCAACTGCACCGCAGAGTATGACGCAGGATTTTGCCTGATTAAGGTGTTGGGGCTTCTGTAAAGAAATAGGGGTGGCGGGAATATTGGTTTTTGCAAAATCCGAGTAATATTAAACATAATCGCTGTTATCAGCCCCGAGGCGAAGCCGAGAGCCTGCAAGGCGTGGTGCGACTGA
>CAZVKQ010000085.1:0-1685 GCA_964626985.1 Candidatus Woesearchaeota archaeon
ATGGTAAGGCCTGGAAATTTAGAGAATGTTAATTGCTTGATTAATTATATTGAAGAGGGAAAGGTTTCTTTGAGATTTGTTAATGATGATTCTAGTCCTTTAGGCGTTGAGATAGATGTTAATAAATGCTCGGAGCTGATTTACTTTTTAATTGAAGGTGAGAGCTTCCAGGATTTTGTTTTTAACTGCAATACTTTTTCAGAGGGGGAATATTTTGAGAGCGAGTTTTCTGTGGCTTATAGTTATGGAGGGATTCAGGAGGCGGTTGTTAATGGGGTGCTGGGAGGGATTGTTTCTTGATTTAGACTATTAATCTTTTTCTTTGAGTATCATCCTCTCTAGATATTCAGTTTGATTATTTAGTGATTTATAAATCATACTTCTATTTCTATAAACAAAGAGGTATAAACCCATTACTGATAATAGTCCTCCTATTCCAATTTGGAGCATTGAGGATTTTTCTGTTGCTATATTGAAAGTGTGATAATTTGCATATATTAAGCCAGTAACAATTGCAATGCTTCCTAATGTAATCTCTGTTTTTGCTCATAATCTACTAGGTAATTTTTGATATTTCATTCTAGAGGTCATATCTTTTTGCTGTATTTTTTCCATTTGTTTTGGTATTAGGTTAACTTTTTATATTTTTGTTTCTTAAGGAATTTGATAAATATCTTTATGCGCGTCGTCGATTCTAAACCAGGCAGGCATTCCCGCGACTGTGCTTGAGGGAGGGTTTTGGGCAGAAAAATAAATGTGGTCTACAACTGATTTCTGCTGAATTGTTATGCCTTGGTCTGATATTTTCTCCAGATTGATAAGAGATTCTATTCCGTTGTTGTTTGGAGAGGTTTTACCTTCTAACCTGTCAAGGAAGCTTGGGGCGTCTGTTGATGCTATGTAATAGGAGTTTAATGTGTGGTCTAATAAGTTTGAGACATTTGAGCCTTGAATAAAGTCGTTCTCGTAAGGAGAGATTTTTATCTTGTTTGGGACTAAGCCGTTGGTGTTGATTAAGTAGAGAGGGTCTTCGAAGTCCTCTATGTCTATTTCTGATATTATTAATTTTGTTGTATCCCATGATGCCAAGCCGCTTTTGTCTTCCATGAGGATTCTTGCTTCTGCTTCCAGAGTTACTGTCCAGGGAGTTGTTTCTTTTATTGAGACGTTTAAAGTTGTGAAGTTTATGTTTACATTTATTTTGTCTCCTAATGAGGAGGCTCTGTCGTTCCACTCAGGGATTGTGAATCCTTCCATTAAAGCTTCTGGCTCTGAGTTGATTGTTCCATTCTGGAGGAGTTCTTTTATTGTTGTTTCGGAATTGTTGATGAAAGTTCCTGTAGAAGTTATGTGGTTTTGTATTGAGAGAATTGCTCTAAAGCCGGAGATGAACATCTGTCTCTCAACATCTGTTTCCAGAGAGAAGAGAAATGAATTCATTGTTTCAACTCTTTTTTGGACATTTTTCCTTTCGTCTATCTCGGAGAAGAGCGTGTATGAAACCAGGAAGAGCCCAAGGATTACTATTGCCATCAGTGTGAAGAAAAATCCTCTTTTGTTGATTATCAAAAAATTCAAATACAGGAGCCATTGGAATTCTTGAAAGGAAATGCACAGCCATCAAACTTGGATTTGTATGTATCAGATGATATTGTCAACATGGTGAATGCTGGCGACAGAATAAA
>CAZVKQ010000085.1:1695-2273 GCA_964626985.1 Candidatus Woesearchaeota archaeon
GAGTCCAAGTGTTAGTATTGCCATCGGTGTGAATGAAAATCCTCTTTTGTTTTTCATATCTCTTGGAGAGCAATAAAGCTTAAATAGTTGATTGTTTAATTTATTAGATGAAGAGAGAGATGATTGCATTTATGTTCATTGTTTTGTTGATTGGATTAGTCGGAGCTGTTGTTGTTCCGCCTGATGAAGATTCTGATGGAGACGGGGTTTTTGACGAAGATGATTTGTGCCCTGATACTTCTGCTGGAGAGGTTGTTAATTCTGATGGGTGTTCAATAGGGCAGATTTGCTCTCCTGAAGATACATGGAAAAATCATGGGGGATATGTGAGCTGTGTCGCTCATATTGCCGAGGAGTTTGTTGCTTTGGGATTGATTAGCGAAGAGGAGAAGGATGCGATTGTTTCTGAAGCTGGGCAGAGTGATGTTGGGAAGTGAGCATTAATCTAGTGGATAGGTGCAGGTGGTGACCAATAAATAAGGGAGATTGTTCGCCTACTTTTTGTTTCTTTTCTTCAAGAATTTTTAACGCTCGTAGAAATCCTCGTATCCAGAGATTGAAAATCTCTGGCCCATTCA
>CAZVKQ010000086.1:0-1551 GCA_964626985.1 Candidatus Woesearchaeota archaeon
TCTAACCTCTCCAATAATCAATGAAGAATCTCCAAGCCTTAAACTAGTTCTTATTCCATCGTCGGCAGAAACTTCAGTCGTCGTTTTGAGCAAAGCTGACCTAACTTTCATTCTTAAAATATCATATTTCAATTTCCTCATAGAATCTACCGGCAATTCCAAAGAATCCTCAATAACAATTATCCTATACTTGGGCATTATTTCTAACATTAGACTGCTTAACAAAGAAGTTTTACCTGAGCTCCTTGTTCCAGCTACAAGCAAAGTCCTAGAACCATCAATCAAAAAACTAAACAACCCTGCTGCCAAAGGATTCAACATTTTATTTTGAACGAACAAAGGCAGAGTCCAAGGCTCTTCCCTATGTCTTCTTATAGCATATGCCAAACCATCGGGAGAAAGAGGTTGTTGGATGATTGCAATTCTCGCGCTTATCTTTCCAATTTCTAATTGAGTATCCAAGATGGGATTGGCTTCGTCCAAAGGTCTTCCGGAAATCATTCTAAACTTAGCCGCCCAAGAATCTGCATCTTCCTGGCTCGGAAGGATATTCGTCGAACATTCATCATATTTTTGGTGTTTTACAAAAATATTTGTTTGAGAAATCGGAGCATTTAGTGAGATATCCTGTAAATTTTTATCTTGCAAAAGAACCTCAATAATTCCAAATCCAATTGTATGCCTAACTAAAATTGTTGAAAGCTTGTTTAAATCCGCAAAGTTGAGTGCAATCCCTTGATTATTTGCTAAATCTTGAATCAAATCTTTAGCAATATTAAAAAACACTTGCCGCGTTCTCTCAGTATCTGTAAACTCTTCGGCCTTTGGCTGATGCTCCAGCAAAACCCCCCTAGCAAGATTAAGTATCATATTGTAATCCTCCTTAAGATTATTCTCTGGGGGGACTAAATGATATATTGGTTTTGCATCCTCCTTTCTTTTGATTATTGTGACTAAAGATTCATCATAACTCTCCTGAGCAATAGTGTACTGGTCGACTATTTCAGCATCATCCGGTAAATCTGAAACCAACCTAGTAAAGGTAAAATTGGGGATTGTGTCTGGTTTAAAGAGTTTGTAATAAACCCCCCTGTCTCCTAGCCTATATCCTTCAAAATACTGAGAGGCTTCAGAAATTAATTTTGTTTTCTCAGTCATGGCAAAAATTTTTTCTAAAAACATGGCATAATTTTCCTGGTCTGAATAAAATTCTCTTTCTACCCTGTCTAAAAAAACTCTAGCTTCAAACAAATCTTTCTTAATCTCAAAATATGCCGCAATCGGGTCCCTTCTAAGCAAAAACAAAAAGTTAAACAATTCATTATAACGCGGGTTAAAAAATTGGGGGGCATTTACAATTAACTTATCCTGGCTTAATATCCTTTCTTGATTGACAAAAAAAATGTATAATTGAGCAATCTCCAAAAGATATGAGGTTTCCTTAAAATCATAGTTATAATTTTTCTGCTGGCTAAGAACTATTCTTGAAACATTTTGGTTTTTCATTAAAGCATCTATAACTTGGGTCATCACTTCCGGATATTCGGCAAT
>CAZVKQ010000086.1:1561-2231 GCA_964626985.1 Candidatus Woesearchaeota archaeon
CTCTCCTCCTTTTCTCTGCACCTCATAAGAATACAAAGGCGTTTCAGTATCAAAAGCCATAAAATAAAAAGGAAAAGCCAGTTTAATAATTTTTATGAGATTGAATAAACTTTTGCCAAGATTACTAAAAAATCCTCTCCATATGGGGAAAGTTCATTAAAGGGGGACTAGCCCCTGGCCTAACAAAAAAATCTGCTAAAGAATTTCGTGCTCTATAATTTAACCATCCAATTCTGTAAAATGCCATTTGTTTTACAGACATTCGCCCTTCCAATATACGCCTGGCATTTCCAGCGCCATAAGTTCCATAATTCTCTACTATCTGTGTCTGGGGGAAATAAGTATTTACTAACTCCTGATATAAAATAGTATTAATCCCCTTTCCCCTCACTATGGGATTAGTGAAAGCCGCTTCCGTGATCAAAATACCTTCGGACGTCATCCTTAAGCTCCCAATTGTTCCTCCATTTCCGTATAAAGAACTCGATTTATCATTAACAAATCCTTGAACACTTCCATCAAAGACAATCTCGCCTCTTGAAGATCTATGTATAACTCCTCTAAGGTTTGTTTTCACAGACAAACCGGTGTAAGTTAATTTTTCAGAAGTAATAGTTGATGGCATAACGGCATCAATAAACCTATTAATCGGCATCGGCTTTGAAAGATA
>CAZVKQ010000087.1:0-1454 GCA_964626985.1 Candidatus Woesearchaeota archaeon
ATACCTCAATAATATAAATTTAACTAAAAACAAATTTAGCTCAACAATAAGATTAACCGATATTTTTAAATACAAAGTTTGACTAAAAAAAACATGATAATAAAACTCCTCGTATATTCTCTTATAGCAATAAATTTAATATCTTTAATTTCAGCAAGCTCAATCGACATAGAATTTCCAGGCGGAAGCGAGTTTTCTGCAGGAGAGCCAATAACACTCAAGGCAACTTTGTATGACGATTCAGGAAAACCAATTGATGGTGAAATCCAAATAACAATCGAAGACTCTGAAAAAAGAATAACTAACACTATGGTCTTTTCAAAAGAAGTCGCGGTAGTTTCTTTAAGTGAGTCTCCAAGTTCTGGACAGGGTGTAATCACAGCAGAGGCAGAGGGCTTTTCTCCGGCAATTGCGTTCTTTGAGGTAGGAAGAGAAGAGCAGGCAAAATTTGAAATTGTTGGCGGAAGACTCTTAGTTACTAACATTGGAAACACGCCTTATTCAAAAACAATTAAAATAACAATCGGTTCCACAGAAGGAACCCAACAAGCAAACCTTGACATAGGCGAATCTGTTTCTTACAGACTTATCGCCCCTGATGGTGAATACAATATAAGAGTCACAGACGGGAAAACAAGTCTTATTCAAGGAGGGATTAAATTATCAGGAACAGGTAACGTCATAGGGGCCATAGATGAGTCAACCTCACAAAGATCAGGAATAACAGGAGGAGTCGGTCCTGAAGAAGGCTCTGACATAGCAATATTAAGCTACCTGAAAAACAACAGATTCATCTACGTATTTGTCGCAGTGATTTTCGCAGGGGCAATCTTAATCGCAATCGAAAGAAATTACCGACGACACGCAAAAAAATAAAATGACGCTTACAGAATATTTTTTATTATACCTTTCAGCTCTCGCAACTCTCGGAGTTCTCATCAAGTTGTATCAGTTGAGGAAGGAGAGGAAGATTTGATATTATTTAGAGTGAAACAATTTTAAACATTCGTCTCTCATAAAAGGTCCTACAATTTCAATTTTTGGGTTTCCTTTTTCAGCAATATCATTCGCTTTTATATCGAGAGTTCTCCATACAAAATTACCTCTAGGATGGGTTGTTGCATAATCTCTCATATCCTCCATATTTGCACCATAAACAATTCCATCTAACTTCGCGTATACAGAAGCAGTAGTACACATAGAGCAGGGTTCGTGAGTAGTATATAAAACACAACCCTCAAGATGTCTATTTTTTATACGAGAAGTAGCCTCTCTAATGGCAACTATTTCTGCATGATTTGTCGGATCTGAATCAGTTCTAACTTTATTAATTCCTCTTGATATTATCTGACCTTCTCTTACAACAACCGCTCCAATAGCATAATCTCCTCTCTCTTTAGCTATCTCTGCTTGTTCTATTGCCGCTAACATAAATTCTCTATGAGGTTTAATCA
>CAZVKQ010000087.1:1464-2228 GCA_964626985.1 Candidatus Woesearchaeota archaeon
TAATCATAAAAGATACATAATTAAACCATTTTTAAATTTTTATAGAATTCCAGTCAATTTCATTTCACAAACTCCAAAATCTCAGGCAGTTCATCAATTCCAGAATCAGGGTCAAAATGCCCTCTGTCTTTCAAAATCATTGTCTTGGCATTTAACTTTTCCTTGAATAATGCAACATTGCTTAAAGGAACGTAAGGATCATTTTCAGAAAAAATAGCCACGAATTTGTCGCACCTGTGTTTTATTCTCTCAAAATTAATAGGAGTTTCTATCCAGGGCTGAGCGATATCTTCAGCGCCCTCTTCTTCCTCAAGCCCTTTTAATTCTATCCAAGGAGCAATAAAAATGCAATGCCCAACTTTAATGTCTCTTGGAAGTCTCTCTAAATATCTAAGAATAGTCTGGCACCCAACACTATGCCCAACAAGATAAGTTTCCTCGTCAATATACCCTGCAGCTTCCTCTAGCTTTCTAACCCATGCCTCAATTTCTGGCTCGTCAGGATTCGGCATGAATGGAGACACAACATTAAATCCTTTAGACTCAAACTGCTCTCTTATCCACTTTAACATTGGCTCTTCAGGACTTCCGCTCCATCCGTGGACGATTATTGCTTTGTTCATTTTATTTTTTCTCTCTTAAAGGAGAGGTAGTGTTAGGAGAACCTTGGTTCTCCCACAAAGCGAAGGCTCAAATCCCTAGATTTGGCTAATCACTTTTTCTCCTGTCTTAAGGGAGATGTCATAAGAAGAACCGTAGGTTCT
>CAZVKQ010000088.1:0-2192 GCA_964626985.1 Candidatus Woesearchaeota archaeon
ATAAAAGTAATGTCAAAACTATCCCCTCCAAGAGTAACTAACTGCCCTCTCTCCAAGTCATGAGGCACATCACTCGTTATCCTAATAATATTTCGCCCAAGAAAATCATCATCCTGGCTTATTACTTCAGCATTAACAATATTTCCATGTCTATAAATATCTTTATTATTAGTCCGATAATCAGAAGTAGTCCTATCCTCCCAATGTATAACATTATTAGAATTAGTCCTAACCCAATCCATAAATCTCAAAACTTTGAAAGGCCGAGCTCTCTCAACAAAACCAGGATAAAATATCTCGCCATTCCTCCAAGCATCTAAATACCCCGGCATAATCAAATGAATATTTCTTATAGGATCATTAGCATCTGATTCTAATATTTGAATTATTAAATTCAAATCAGTATTTATAATTTCTAAAGAATGTTCCCCTGCACTATTAAAACTCCCCAGATAAGCTCCCCTAAAGTTTATCCTGCCTGTCCCTTCAAAAATTAAAGTATAAGCTCCAATAGGATAGCCAGTATTCCTAAGTCCTAAAGTACTCTGCACTGCTTGAGGCCCATCAACACCACTGTCATAAGGAATTTGCAGAGGATACCCATCAGAATCTAAAAGAACAACAACACCACTTCCTTGATTGCTTCCAACAGGAATAGCATTCCATTCGCTAAACGACTTCATTAAATCAACAAAAACAATCTGCTCTCCAAATTGAGTTGTGCTCTCTAAATTCATTCCTATGTTTGCCCTTCTCTCAACAGGAGGTTCCGGAGGCGGCTCTGTTCCAGAAGAAGAAACACTCAACAAAACTCCTCCGCTAACTAAATTCACAGAGCCGTCACTCTCCAAAGTAGAAACAAAATAATACTCTGGATTGCCAATAAAATCATTAACATACTCTGCTGTCCAGCTAGAGACTGCCTGTCCATCAACAAAAACAGCACTATTTGGATTTATATTAGCTGGATCATCTCCAATTAAATCTGCCTCAAAAACACTAAAGCTCACACTCTCTCCGTCGCAATTCTCTCCCCTAACAATTAAAGAAACACTCTCTCCCTCAACAGCCTTATCTCTCCCCCATCTCGCTTCTTTCAAAACACATCCATTAACACCTCCCCCATCTCCAACGCTGACAACAACATCATCAACTCCAAACAACTGCCCGTCATCAACTCTTAATCTCAAAATATAAGTCCCTTCTTGTAAAAAGCTCGCTGTTGTAGTCAAAGAATTCGCATTAGAAAAAGTAACTTCTCCTGCCCCAGAATACTTGCTCCAAAGATAGCTCAAACTTCCAGAAGGCAAGCCATCATCACTCGCACTCCCCTGCAAAGAAACACTCTCTCCAGCTCCAACAAACCTATCAGCTCCTGCATTCACAACAGGCCTTTGATTCGCGTTTGGATCTCCATTCAAGGAATACACATTCCCGTCAGAACTTCCAAATATAATCTGCCCGTCAGCAATATAAGGTGCTCCTGTCACAGCCCCGTTAGTCTGAAAGTCCCATAACTGAACACCGTTAGAAGAATCATAAGCCCTTAATTTCCCATCAGCAGTCCCAAAATAAATAATCCCATTAGCGTAAGATATGTCAGAGCTAGGATAAGTTCCGACAAGCTCTATTGGATTCCCGACAACTGCCCCTGTAGAAGCATCATAAATCCTGATAAATCCTCCTCCCGTATCAACATTTCTCAAGCCAAGAAAAACCTTGCCGTCAGCAACAGCCATCTGCCTGTCTTGATATTCAAAGGACTCAGTACGCCCGGGAATATCTCCATAATTAACATCCCAAAGTTGCACTCCAGTTTCAAAAGAATAAGCAGATAAATGTCCAAACTGATAACTAGCAACATAAATCACATCATTGTAAATAGCAGCCCCTCCATTCCTATGTCTGATATCTATCTCCTGAACTCCTGTCCTCAAATCAATACTTCCAGTATCAAGCCAAGAACTTGCTATCAGCTTGCCATTGTAAATCGCAACAGGAAAGAAATCCCCTCCTGCATTAAGCCCTGTCAGCTGAACAATTCCCCATTCCTTAATTCCAGAATCAATTCCAACTCCAAACATTCTAAGAGCAGAAGAGGCGTGCCCAAAAACAATCCCATAAGCAACAGCAGGAGATGCAACAAGAAGCCCATCAGTTTCGCTATCGTCCTCATTATAGCTCCATCTCTC
>CAZVKQ010000089.1:0-2142 GCA_964626985.1 Candidatus Woesearchaeota archaeon
TCATCCATAGATAACTAGAATAAACTAATTCTGGCTTTTTTGCAAGAAAGAAAAAGACAAAAGAGCAGGGCGTTGAAGACGGAGATGATGGAAAAAAATTATTTATATAATTGACTGTGGGTTCCTAATGTGTGAAAAGTTATTACTCTAATGCTTTTTTCTGAAGTCTGGCTAAAAATAGCTCGCCAGTCGCCGGTGATATTGATGCTTCTATAACCAGCGTATTCCCCCGTAAGTTTGTGGTTGTTTAATTGAGAATTAGTTGGGTTTTGGATAAATATTTCGCGGCGTTTTAAAAAAGCTTCCTTAATCTTTAGAGGCGCTCTTTTAAGCTGTTTATTAAAAACCTGTGAATATTTAACCTCGACTGCGCTTTCTATCATTGGCAATTAATTTGTTAAGGTGGCGTTTTTCCTGCTCCCAAGTTTTGAAAGAAGTAATTCGGCCTGCCTCAACATCTCTCTCCGATTCCTTTAATGCATTAATCATATATTCCGTAGGCTCCTCTTTAAGGCTGAAAAACACGGTTTTGCTTCTTATCAGATGTTTGAGAAACCCTTCAATGACACCACTTAATGTCAAGCCCAAATCTTTGGTAATCCTCTGGGCTTTTCTTTTAGTTTCCGGCTCAACTCTGATATTAATCACTGCTGTCTGCATAATTAGACTCCGCTCGCTACAAGTATATACATTGTCTACACATCTGTCAACCCCTATCTATAATCTTTCTCTTCTCTTATATAGCTTCCCAGCCTCCCCTTCCGAAATTCAAATATTATTTTTTTCTTCTTATAGATAAAGTAATCTCCATTTTTGAAAATATAAACCATATAATAAAAACAGATACTGCCGCCTTAATTAAAAATACGAATAGCCAAATAAATAATCCGTATTGTTGAATTAGCTCCATATCGTTAATCGTCGGGGATACGAGCTTTATAATATCTTTGCCAATGTTAAGTAATCCAATCATACGTTTAAAAACCTCGAGTAATTTTTTTATTTTATTAAGTATCTTTCATAATTATTCATATTAAAATTAGATAATCTCTATCCTACCAGACACTTTTTTGCTCTAAAACAAGAATAGCGATAAAAATTATTTAAAGGCAAGTGTGTTTTCTTCACTTTTAATAACACCCCAAAATCCACAAAAAAACCGACCAAATGGCTCTAAAATGAGCTAATGATCGGTCTGTGAGTTTTCCTCTTAAGACCTAATTATTTTCTATAATACCTGCATATCTTGAGATTGTCAAGCGCATTATATCCCAAAGCACCACCTGATAAAGCTATTTGTATATTTGCCGTAAAATTACTTCGCTAGTTTATTATAAACTTTGGCAAACAGCCACCCGCCTGCCCAAACGGCAGCCACCGCACTAACCAGTCCCAGCAAAAAGTCTCCCCGCGGCGATCCTGTCCAAACAGATTCAAGGTTTATTCCATGGAACCAACTCTGAGATACGGTTTTAGAAAAGTCCGGCAACAGGGCAACAAAAAGAGCACATATAACATAAATCACTCCAGTCACCACCGCTGAAGCATTAGCCAAAGCAACTTCATTTAATTTCATTTTTCTCAACAAGTCTGACTTGTTTTTCACCTCCTTAAATGTTTATACCCCACATCCAGCACCGCCTCTTGTTTGGGGGATAAGGTTAGGAATCTTGGCAATTTCTGTTTGTACGTTCTTGCCCCAACCGCTGCCAGTTGAATAATCAGCTCCCAACGCCAATTTTGAGTCAACTTTGTCCCACTCTGTGTTTTTAACAACCTTAAAGTAAAGGGCTGTTTGAATATAATTTTGCGGGAACCAAAAAGAATTGAAAGCAAGGGCCTCTTTGTATAACTCATCTTCGGTAAGTCCTTGAGAGGCTCCAAGTTGAAGAAGACCAAGAAGGGCTGAACCATGGTTACAATCTTGGAAAAAGGTAGAATTATTGCAACAGGGGCGAAAAGTTGCTTTGGCAGTTTGAGTGACTAAAGCTTCCTGCTTTGATGTCAGTTCAACTATTCTGAATTTATTGAAATACGCTCCGCCATTTTCTTCCTTTCCTATGTTCCAACCTCCAGTTGAAGCAAAATTAAACAGAGATTTTCCATTAACAGGACTATCTTTGTTTGTTGACATATAGTTTG
>CAZVKQ010000090.1:0-640 GCA_964626985.1 Candidatus Woesearchaeota archaeon
TAGTTCTGTCTAATCATTTTCATAGAATTACTGTTAGTCCTGGGAATGAGTATTAAAAATAAACACTGGATTGAGGCTGTAGCAGACAACTTTAGGCCACACTTCTCTAACGTCCAGTCTCTCCACTACTCCCATTGGGATTCCGGACATAATGCTTTTAATTTTGAGTTGGAAGCAAGCAAATTAATCAAAAAAATGGAGAATAGCAAAAAGTTTGTTGTTTTCGCCAAGTCGGCAGGGGCGATATTAGCGTTGCAGGCTATTCATGATAAAAAATTGACACCTCAAGCCTGTATTTTTGTAGGATCAGCAGTGGGATGGGCTCGAGAAACTCAAAAAGATGTAGACCTGTGGCTACGAGGTTATTCTCTCCCCACTCTTTTTATTCAAAAAACTTCAGACCCAGCAATATCGTTTGAAGATTTGAAAAAAACTTTAATATTGTCTAAAGCTAAAAACTACAAACTACTTCAGCTTCCTGGTGATAATCATGATTACGAAGATATTGAACTATTAGTTAATTCTTCGCTGGAGTTTGTAAATGAGTTAGATTTAAAAACCTAATCTTTACGGAGCCACTTCTTCCCAAACGGGGTTGTCACTGAAACATTTGGAGTCATTGAAGATCGTAATTAATAAG
>CAZVKQ010000090.1:650-2123 GCA_964626985.1 Candidatus Woesearchaeota archaeon
CGTGTCTATACTTAGCCCTTTATCCTCAACGACAACCCTATAAACCAACTGCATATCAGGATGAACAATTTGTGAAGAACCCAAGTGTAGAAACTCATCTTTATTAAACCATTTACCCTCTTTTATTTCAGGATCAGTGGGGCTAGTTTTGCGGTTCAATGGCCTGGCTTCAAATACAACATAAAGCCATGATTTATCTCCTTTGCGACACTCATATACGCCTAACAATGATTTTATTTCCACTTTATATCCAGTCTCTTCTTCCGTTTCCCTTTCCGCAGCTTCTATCAGACTCTCTTCTCCATCAACAGAACCCCCAGGTAAATTCCACCTGTCTTGAGAAATTTTATTCTTATCGTCTTCCTTGATTAAGAAGATTTTCTCTTGATCATCAACTAGTACTACTCCTACAAATGCATCCATAAATTTAAAAACTACGCCTGTCTAGACAGATATTTTTTAAAAGCCGGGTCGCGCGCCATTATCTCATCTAGGGCTTCATGTATAACTTGCGTTTTTGTTATTTCTCACTGTTTGTCAATCTCTTTTATTGAGGTAAACTCGGGCTAGCTATAATATATTTTAGCTGAGATTTGTAACTGCCTGCTGGAGAGCAGAGTTAAATGGACCAAATGTTACTAGGTCTAAAGCTTCATTAACTGGAATCCATCTCGCTTCTATTCCCTCCTCATCTGCATCTTCGTCGGGTTTAGGCTCAGGCACTTCTTTACCTTCTTGTATCCCCACAAAAAATGTAACTATTTTCTGAATTTTTCCTTCTGGTTTTTCCACTTCATAAGAAACAGTAACTTTTTCATCGGTAAGTTCAATGTTTTTATAACCGGTTTCTTCGGCCAACTCCCGTAGTGCGCCTTCTTTGTCAGTTTCATCATCTTCTTTATGGCCTTTTGGGATGTCCCAGCTCGTAAAGTGAGGTTTTTTTACTAACAGCACAGTGCTTATATCATTCTCCTTTTTGAATATTATTCCTCCAAATGCAAAATCTTGTTTCATATGTTTATTTAGTATAGTTCAAATCCTCTCCTTTGACAACGGAACCAAGGCAAATCTCCTGCTAAGCTCAGAATAAAGTTTGGAGTTATATTTACCAATGTGAGTAAGATCTTCTGGTGATACAAATAAATCGATTAAAGCACTCCACTCCTGCTCACTATCGGGCGTATGAATACGATTCTTCGCAAGCTCGTCCATCAGTTCTCGGTCTGATAGACCCAACAATTCCAGATCTTCACTATATTTAGAAATATATTTATCTCTAATTCCGCCTTGTCGTGCCTTGCCTTTTGCTGTTAGAAACTTTTTTCGGCTGATTCTTCCTTGACCTCTTCGATTCGAATATAGAAATTATTATCATCTTTCTTTCCCAGATAGGTCATTTTGATCTCTGAGACTGGCTCTTTAGCTTGCCCTTTGAGGAAAACAAGAAGGCCATCCTTATCCTTAACTTTGAAA
>CAZVKQ010000091.1:0-2047 GCA_964626985.1 Candidatus Woesearchaeota archaeon
TTATTTGGAGGAGGAATGTTTGGGCTTTTAACTTTATTACTGCTTATTGCTTTTGTATTCGCAATTATTAGAATCTGGTTTATGCTTTTAAACTCTTATATACAAATTATAATCAGCGTAATATTTGCGCCAATATTTTTATTAGGCCATGCTATTCCCGGTAGACCGGCTTTTTCAACTTGGCTTAGAAACTTAATAGCTAATATAGTTGTTTTTCCTACAACAGCAATCTTAATTGTAGTTGCTGGAACAGTTAATAATGCTTTTAAACCTGTTGATGGCGGAGCCGATATTATTTGGACTCCTCCATTATTAGGTTATGGCAGGGAAACAGCGGAGATTATTATTTCAATAGGTTTTGCTCTCCTTATTCCCCAATTGGTTGTCTCAATAAAGAAGTTAGTTGGAGCAAAACCAGTTGTGCCTCTGGGCGGAGCTTTTGGCAAAGCAGTTGGACAACCTGTTGGAGTTGGACAACAGATAATGGGTACTTTAGGACAGTTTAAGCTGGTATTTGGAGGGGGAGTAGGAAGACCGGGTTAACTTAAGCTTCTTCTTTAATTTCCTCAAATGCCTCTTTTAGGAAAATTAGAAGCGAGGCAAGAGCTATTAATTTTAATACTGATGTTGAAACTTTCCATCCTTCTACTCCTAATTCTTTTTTAATTCTATCATCAAGATCTTTTGCTTCTTTTCCTTCTTTAGCAAAATCTCCAAACATCAATTTTACTTTCTCATAAGTTCACCTTAACTGCTCTCTGGTCATTGCAGGAGCAGCAAGTCCAAATAAGCGCTCAAACTCGCTTGTTGCCCAAGGAACCTTATTAGCTAAACCAATTGCGCCCCAGCTAAAATCAGCTTTAGCAAGATCCAACCAGCCTGCTCCGACGTTTAAGGCAAGCTTGAAAAACGGCTTTCTTCCAGCGTATCCAACCAAAGCGCCGGAAACTCCGCCAAGTTCTTTTAATAAAGTATCGGGGTCTCGAGCCTGCATAGCATTAAACAAGTGTTCGTTTGCTGTTGAGGCTGCTGCTGCATCTCCCCACATTCTAGAATAAGGATCTCTCCTGCCTCCTTCAATTTCAAACAATTTTTTGGAGATGGCAGGTATATAAGCACCTTCTTCTTCAACTGGAATCTCAAGTCTTCCTAATGGCGCATCATCAAGGTATAAGTTTTTATGAAACAAGTGTCCGTGTTTAGAGATTTTTTGTATATCTTCAACAGTTTTATCATCCATTAAAAAATTCTGCAGTTTTTTGTAAACTTCTTGAAGTTGAGAAACTGAAGCTAACCTTTGATCTTGAGGAAAATCGCTACTAATTGGTCTTTGGTTAACAGATGTTAAAACCTGCTCTATTAAGGCATAATCAGCTTTTACAGCATTTTCGCTTGAATTAGAAGATGCATTTCCTATATCAATACCTCTTAGTTCATCCCATCCTCTACTCATTGCTTTTTCATAAATGGGATAAATATAACGACCTAAAACTTCTTCAACCTTGACAAAATTATCAATTTTTATTCCATTTATATCAAAATGGCCGCTTTTAAGCAGTCTCTGAAACTCATCATGTCTTTCTCCTGTCGAATACTTATATCCTTTTTCGTCAATCGTCACAGCATATGCTTTAGCTATTTCTAACGGACGATAGCGCGCAGCCATTTTAAAATCCTCTTTGTTTTTCTTTCCTTCTTTCTGTAAAAGAAAACCAGTTGACAATGTTTTTCTTCTATCCTTAACTCTTTTTTCTAGCTCTACTTGTTCTTCTTTTGTAAGAGGTCTACCTAAATTCCTTTCACTTTCTAACTCCTTTTTTTCATAAAAAATCATCCTTTCTTCCATCGCATTAAAGATATTCAGGATTCTCCATCCTGAAGAAAAATAATCAGGAATATTGAGAAGGTTTAAAAATTCCTGCTCTCCAGCGTCTCTATCTCCCTCGCCCAATAATTTAAATATATTTTCAAGAATTTTATATTGGGGTATCCCAAATTTAGTCCATTTTTCAATACCAAACTGCCATGGGTTATAGATATTTACCAA
>CAZVKQ010000092.1:0-1946 GCA_964626985.1 Candidatus Woesearchaeota archaeon
TTGAATGAATTGCATAAAACCCTTCTTTTTTAGTAGCTCCTGATTGGATTAAAGCATCTTTTATTTCAGAATAATAATCAACTTCTTCAGAAATAAGAACTGCTGGAATCTCTTTAACACCAAATTGACTAATGAGTTGCTGACCTTCATTTGAATTATATTCAATAAACTGCTCATTTTGAATAAACATTCCTTGCTGCGCTAATGTTAATGAAATTGGAGTTAAGTCAACACAGTTTTCGCAGGAAGAATCAATTATATGTTTTACATTAACTAAACCTCTTATTTCATTAGCTAACGGGTCTAAATATGGAGGAGCTAGTGCAGTGAATATAAATCTGTCTTCCTTAATTTCCCCTTTTTCTTTAAAATAATTAGTAAGTTGTTCAGATTTATCTATCTCTCCGCTAATAATTATTGTGGGTAATTTTTGAATATTATATTTGGCAATAAATTCTTTACCTTGTTGAGACTCGCTTGAGATTGCTTCTTCACTTGTTATATTAACATTTTGATTTTTTAGTTCTTCTATGGCTTCTTCAATGTCAAAACATGAATCGCAATTCTCAGAAACTATTTTAACAAGTTCTAATTCTGCAGGCCTCAACTCTTCTTTCATAATTTCTTTTGCTTCTGTGACTTTAATTCCTCTTTCATAGAGAATAAAATTATTTAGAATTAACAGAGCTATAGCTAAAACTATAACTATTGGTACAATTCTATTTAATAAATTTCTTTCTATTTTTTTCTTTTCCATTTTTCTTTGGCAAAATCTCAATTAAAAATAAATAAATTCAAATAAGCTAACAACCCCCAACCATTGAGGGAAGGTTTTGTAGGTTAGTCGGTACTGATGGCGATGGGCCGCTATTTGCAGATGCATCTTTTACAGGTGCTTCACTCGTAGAAGGAACAATTACTTGTGCATTGGATAATCCTGCTAACTGAATCGTTTGCAGTCCAACAGCAAGCAACATTACCCCTATTAATACAACAACCATAATTTCTTTTCTTTCCATTTTTCTTTACCTCCTTTCATTTTTATTGAGCCTCTAGGATTATTCTTTCTATAGTTCCTTTTGGATACCATAAAGCATACCATCTTGCCATTTCACCATAAATCTCTTCGTCTGAATAACTGTCCCCGTAGTATTTCACAAACCATTTAGCCATTCCTTGAGCTGCTGCGGCATGAGCGCAGCCACATCTTGTTATGACTGTTGGATTTTGTGGACTTCCGCAGCAATAATCGCATGTAAAAGAGTTTGCTATTCTGTTCCATCTTTCTTGCTCAGCAGAAGTTAATTGTAAAGAGCGATATGTTGCCCACCTGTTTTGAGCAGCAATTGGGTCATCAAAACTTACCCCTGCTTGACTTCCATACCAAGGAGTTCCTGTCGGGACAATATTATTCAGCAAGTCCTGCACAGCATTTCCTGTAGAAGGAACAATAGACAATTCGCTTATTGTTGGAAGTGATTTTACTATTGATTTATATCCCTGAATTTTTGGTTGCTCTCCATGAGCTAAAGGCATTGGCTTTAATGTGATTTTTGAGCCGTATTCAAAGTTTCCTAGGCTTACAGTTCCCCCGCCAGCAGAAACCGAAGCAAATGCTTGCGGAATCATTAATTGATTAAAGAAAAGAAGCAGGGCTATGATAACAATTCCTCCAAGAACATAATTATTTCTAAATAAAAGAGGCTCATTTTTATCGTTTTTCTTCTTAGGAGAAATTAAACAAGCTTTGCAGGTTTTTGAATAAACACTATCTGCTTTAACGTAAACAGCCAACACCAACAAGCCAATAGAGATGGTTTTAAGGATTCCTAAATAAGGTGTTAAAAATGTTGTAGGGATATTGAGAAAAGTTGTTCCAAGAGCTACTAACCCTATGCTCTGACACACAGGACAAATTCCAGCCAAAAGAGCGGCTAATCCTCCGC
>CAZVKQ010000093.1:0-1903 GCA_964626985.1 Candidatus Woesearchaeota archaeon
ACAAGTTCTTTAGCTTTCTTAGCAGCATTTCTTGCTTTCTGCGCCTCCAAAGATTTAGCAACAATTCTCCTCGCTATCGGCGGATTTTCCTCCAAAAATTCAACTAATGAAGAATAGCTGACACTTTCAACAATTCCCTTAACTTCTGAATTCCCAAGTTTTGTTTTTGTCTGCCCTTCAAACTGCGGCTCTGGAACTTTCACAGAAATTATCGCAGTCAATCCCTCTCTTACATCATCTCCAGTTAAATTTTCATCCTTAATTAATTTATTTTTATTAGCATAATCATTTATTGCCCTTGTTAAAGCTGTTCTAAATCCAACTACATGAGTGCCTCCTTCAACAGTATTAATTGTATTAACAAAACTAAGAACATTCTCCTGATAGCCATTGTTATACTGAACAGAGCATTCAACAATTACCTTATCTTCCTCTTTAACATAATAAATCGGCTTATGCAAAGCTTCTTTTGACTGATTCACCCACTTTACAAATTCAACTAAACCGCCTTCATAAAAAAATGTCTCCTTCTTTCCGCCTTCTTCCTTAAGAATTATTTTTACTCCTTTATTCAAGAAAGCTATCTCCCTAAATCTAGTTTCTAAAACAGAAAAATCAAATTTTGTTGTAGAGAATATTGAATCATCAGGCATAAAAGTAACTTCTGTTCCTGTATCCTTGCTCTCTGTATTTCCAATGACTTTTACATCATGCAATGGCTTTCCTATTTTATATTCTTGTTTGTATACCTTTCCATTTCTCTTAACAATAACACTCATGTGTTTTGATAAAGCTGCAACAACACTAATTCCGACTCCATGCAATCCCCCTGAAACTGCATAACTTCCTTTGTCAAATTTCCCGCCAGCATGCAGTTTAGTTACAACTATCTCTAAAGCAGGCCTTTTGTATATTGGATGCGGCTCAACTGGAATGCCTCTTCCATTGTCAATTACATTAACACTTCCATCCTTATTGAGAGTGATTTCTATCTGGTCGCAATACCCAGCCATAGCCTCATCTACCGAATTATCAACCACTTCATAAACAAGATGATGCAGTCCAGACTTACTGGTGCTACCTACATACATCGCAGGCCTCATCCTGACTGCTTCCAATCCTTCAAGAACTTTAATGTTCTCTGAAGCATAGTTTTTAGCGCCTTCTACCTTATCTTTAGCCATTTTCAGAACCTCTGACATGCTAAAAAACAAACAAGTCTTTAAAAACCTTTCTACCTTAAAATGCCATTTTACCGTCGATAAACGCTAATTACTACAATTAATAAGAAATTGTTACTGTTTTGTGTAACCATTTATCATCTTCTATTAATTTCAGCATGAAATCTGCTACATCTGCCCTTGAAATATTATCTCCAGGTTTAACATCCAATTTCTCCCCCACCATATATTGTCCAGTCTTAGTACCATTAGTAAGCATTAATGGTCTAACAATTATCCAATCTAATTTGCTATTTCTAACTGCATCCTCTTGCTCAATTTTGTCATCTATCATGGGCTTCATAGCAGATATTTGCTCATCTGTCATTCCCAATTTTCTCAAAAACTCCATTCCTTCAGGCGAACCACTCATAGGATAAGAGCTCTCAATAATAAGTCTTCTTACCCTATGCTTCTTCATAGAATTTATTATATTTTCTGTTCCTCTTGCTAAAAACATTTCTTTTGTCTCTGGTGTTGGTCCAAGTGCTGAAATAATAACATCTATACCTTCAACAGCATTATTAACATCTTTTGCATTTACTACATCTCCCTGAACTAAAGAAAGTTTATCATTTCTAATTTTCATTTTTTCTGGATTCCTAACAAAAGCCCTTACTTCATGTCCCAAATCTAAAGCTTGCTTAACAATTTCCATTCCTGTTTTCCCTGTTGCTCCAAAA
>CAZVKQ010000094.1:0-1397 GCA_964626985.1 Candidatus Woesearchaeota archaeon
AAAATACCTTATAATGAGATGATGGAGGGCTTGTGACTGTTTGTTCTTGTATTTGCTCAAATCTCCCGTAAAATTGCGGCGGTGAATCTGGAGCAGTGAATGCATCCAATAAGTTTCCTCCGTCTGGCCCTGCAAAAGAAACATAATTCCTGCATAATTCACTTCCAACCTGCTCTGCACTTCTTGCCCTGAAAGCCCTGTAAGAATCGTCCGCGTAATACTGTGTAAAGTAATTGAATGACTTTCCAACATTGTCTATTGCATTCTGCGTTGTAAGATATTCTCCTCCACCTCTCGTGTTCTGGCCTAAAATAGTGCTTAAAACTTTTGGAGCAGCATATTGTGCAATTGGCAATCCTTGTCTCCAGATAAACTCGCACATGTAAACGCTGTTTATTTCATCGCAGATTCCGACTGTCTGCCCTGTATCAAGGCTTGTTTGCAGGCATTGTTCATAAGACTCGAAAACAGAAGTCCACCCTTCAACTCCTGCATGGACTCCTGTGACGCATATAGGAACTTTTATTTCTGGAAAGTTTGGCGTGCAAAGAAGAAGGCTTCCGACTATTCCTGTCTGCACAACATCTTTAACAGGGTAGGCACCGCCTAAATCACAGCGCGAGCTTGGGCAAATAAAAGGATCACAGACATTAAACATTAAATTGCAATCACTTGGAGACATGAAATCCTCGCATTGTATGTCTGGAATGTCTGCTGCAGGCCTCCCAACTTTTATTGTCTGTCTTTCCCCTCTCGGTGATGTGATTGTTATCTGTGACAATCCAGAAGATCGTCTATCTCTTGCATTTGTGGCTTCTTCTATTGCTTTTATTGCATTATTCATAAGATTTCTGGCCTGTGGCTCGCTCATCCCCGTGAATACCCGAGCAGCTCCTTGTCCAGGATAAAATCCTTGGCAATCGTCATCTCCGCCGGTAAATTCTTCTTTTTTGTTTTCTCCGACATTGCAGACATAGAAAGCAGAAGCTCTGCCAGAATCGTCGTAGCTTCTGATTCCGCCAAATACAGGAAGCGTGGATTTTATCGCAGCATACCATCCTTCTTTCACATCAAACGGAACAACAGCCGGCAATCCTCTGTATGGATCTGTTTCATAATATCTTGCTTCCGAATTCTGATATGGATTTTTGTAAGCATTTGCGTCGATTGTTTTAAAACTGGAAAAGAACCTTTTTATCTCCAAACCAATTCCAGTTGCATCATCGATTTTTTTTGCGGTTTCCTGTTCATAAATATTTTTTATCCTGTTTTCTATATCATCCTCAGGTCCGATGAGACGCTCAACAGCCCTTCTCATTCTTATTTCTTTCGTTTCTTTCTTCTCTTTGAATTCAAAGGCTTTGTTGAGCGCACTTATCAGTTCTTCAAGCGTAACA
>CAZVKQ010000094.1:1407-1848 GCA_964626985.1 Candidatus Woesearchaeota archaeon
TTATATTGGTTTTAAATTAATAGTTCGAATTGCTAAATATTTTTTATCGTATAACCCTGAGAATTGGTGCCTTCCAACTCTAAAACATAATTCTCACTAAAAAACGTTATTAATTGAACAGGGATATCAGAGGGAATTCCGTATTTGTTTCCTGTTTTTGCTGTTGAGCCTCTATAGATGCCTTCTAACTGATTTTGTCCAGTATAAACATCTGCTTGCGGATTATTCACATCTCCTTGCGATGCTGTTTCAAAAGTTCTTTGTTGGATCGTTGCTTCAGAATTGCTGTAAATCTGTCCAAGGATTTTGTCAATTTGTTTCTGGGCTGCATCTCCGGTCACGCCGCCAGAACCAAGAAGCCTGCAGTAAAGCTGCAAGTCTCTCGCCTGAGTCAAGCTGGTCGTGTTCGCATTAATTCTGGAGGCAGCATCAGATTTACTT
>CAZVKQ010000095.1:0-1821 GCA_964626985.1 Candidatus Woesearchaeota archaeon
TGTCTTTCTCGTCCCAGTCGACAATTACACTTGACGCGACATTAATTCCTCCAAAGATTCTCTCGGTATTTTGAGACAGGGCTCTTATCGAATCTATATTTATCGCTGGAAAAAAAATCTTTGCTTCGACTAAATCTCTCTCTAATTTTTCTTCAGAATTTCTGAGTAAACCCTCTCTATCAACATCGGGAGGGACTAAGCCTACTCTACAATTATGAATCTCAATGATTCCAAATAATACCCTATAGGCAGCTCTTTCTTGAGGAGAAAGTGGTAACCTTTCTTGACCTTCAGGCATATATTACTTTTTCTCGAATTGTTGTTTGAGAAGTTCGTAGGTGTTTCTCTTGGCCTCTTCCGGGGTCATCCCCCAATGTTCGGCCAAGTGTTTGAAATCCTCTTCGGTCAAACCTCCTCCGCCGTCTTTAAGATGACCTTTGCCCATATCATCTTCAGGTATTCCGCATCCACAGTTGTAACACATAATAGTTAATAACTAATAACGAATAACTAATAACTCAGAACTCAACTCAAAACTTATTATAAAAGAATTCCTGCAATTTTAGAAGATCTTTTGACTTAAGAGTCAGGTCTCAGGGAGTCATATAGTGATTGGTGGAAATCGTGCCCTACCCAGAAGTAGTTTATCAGAAAAGTAAAATGTTTCTACAAATTTCAGAATAAATTATTTTATTTCTGATATTTCCGCTCGTGTTATTACTCTATCGGTTTCAGGATTGAAACCTTGGTTTAATCCACTATTCCTTGGCAAAACAATATGAGAGTAATGCGTAGCTCTTCCCCAACCTGGCATTATTTTTCTCTCTAATGCCTCTTCAACAGAGATAACTTCTCTCGGGTCTATCCAGTAATTTCTACGGTTTCTGTCTTCTCCTAATAGGAATTCTCTTAAACCATCAGGAAGAGCTATTGTCACCTCTGTTCTATCATGAACCCAAACCGCATCTATAAGAAGAGTTCCTTCGTCTAGAGAACGATAACCAGGATATCTTAATCTTTGTTCGTGCTTTGCAATCATTTCTTCAACTGTTTCACCCTCATTTAGTGCTCTATATGAAACAGGGACTCCTGGACCATTATAGCTATCGTAAATACCATAATAAGTGATCTCTCTTACTTCCTCAACTCTTGGGGAACGTTCTTTTGACTCTACATTCATCTATTATCACCTCCTCCTAGGAGAATGGCTTATAGTATAACACGACTAAATCCATTTATCAAGTTTTTATTTGGATTGTCAAAACGGGCTAAAAATGAGAACGTGCAGGCCCTGGTTAACGACTTTCGAACTGTTAACTGGCTAGAAATCGTGCCCTACCCTGAAGTAGTTTATCAGGAAACGCTGTTATTTCTCAAACGCTGTCATTAATTTTTCAGCGGCTCTGGCGAATCTTCTATCAGTATGAAGTGTATCGTGTCCGCCTGCTAGAGATAAAAAGCCGTCAACTTCTCCTCTTTTTAAACCTGACTGCAACCTTGCCATTGGAAAAACAGGGTCTTGAACTCCTGCCATAATACCGACTTTAACTCCTGAACCTCTTATTAGTCCTAATACTTCTTTGATTTCGCTCTGAGAAATTGCTCTTGCCGCTCTTAAACCTTCAACTGGGTGTCTAAACATATACTTTATCCCTTCTTTCATTAGTCGCCTGCTTTCTTTACTCCCAATTGAAGAGACCGCATCTCTGACTGTTTTCCTTGAGAATCTCCTTAAAAGTTTCCATAAGGTATCTTGCCCAATCATTCCTCCTGTACCAAAAAGAACAAGACTTCTGAATTTTTCTGGCTGCAAGGATGCCG
>CAZVKQ010000096.1:0-1808 GCA_964626985.1 Candidatus Woesearchaeota archaeon
AGAAAAATTAAAAAAGAAAGAGTAGTTTCAATATAGATGAGTATCCTTGATCAGATAACGCAGATGAAAAGTCAGGGGAGATCTGCTCATGAGATAATAGAGTATCTTCAGGAGCAGGGCATTCCTCCAAAAGAGATTCAGGATGCAATGTCACAGGCACAGATAAAAAATGCTATATCAAAATCACAGGTTGAAGGGATGGAGCAGTCAATAATGGACCAGAATCCTTACGAAGAAGAGGGGCAGGATACAATGGAAGCTGCAGCACAGCCGCCAACATATGATCCCCAGATGCAAGAGAGTTATCAGGAATACGCTCCTCAATATCCCCAGCAAGACTATTCGCAGGGTTATCCCCCAGAGCAGGGATATGCCTACACTCAAGGGGCAGATACAGGAACCCTTGTGGAAATCGCAGAGCAGGTTTTCAACGACAAAGCGAGAAAGATCCAAAAGCAAATTGAGTCACTCAATGAATTTAAGGTCCTCTCAGAAATAAGGCTGAAAAACATGGAGGAAAGGCTGAAAAGGATTGAAGAAATGTTTGACAAATTGCAGTTATCTATTTTAGACAAAGTTGGATCATATGGAAAAAATCTTTCATCAATGCAGAAGGAAATGGATATGATGCAGGATTCTTTTGGAAAAATTGCAGGCTCTGTTTTGGACAAAAGAAGAAGATGATATTTTAGCTATTTAATTAATAAAAATTATTTCTTGTAGATTTATTGCATCAGATAAAAGTTAAATAAATAATAGTCAAATAGCAATCACTAAACAAAAATCAATCCTTCCCCAGCAATGCTCTTGAAAGAAGGGATTGTGACTCTCCGCCTTTGTTTTCCTTCTTTCCTCCGCCACCGATTACCACAATCACAGCAGTTACTATCAAAGCTCCAACAAGAAGGTTCGGCCAATTCTCAGCAAGAAATTCTCCGCCGCTGGTTCCAAAGTCGCCAAACGATTGGACAACTATAACCAAGAAGATTATTGCTGCAAGTATGAACATTATCAAGTTACTCTTTGGCTCAAAGAACAGCCCGACAAGAATTAGGGCAACTAAGATTATTGATAGGCCGACACCCAGTCTAGGGAAAATTTCCGCAAAAAACCTTGGAACAAACTCAAACTGGAGAGCCATAAGGCCGACAACTAATGCAATTATGCTGTTTATTCCTTTGTTGTCTTTGAATATCTGAACTCTCGAAAGAATCCCAAAAACAAGGGCAAAGATCAAGAGAAAAGGAAGAGCATAGCTAAATATCCCAAGCCGCTCCCACTCAGCGAGAATGTTTCCTATATCACCGCCGTAACCGCCTACAGCGAGCATCACCCCGTTAAACATATTAAACTAAGTAAAAAACATTTTAAATATGTTTCTATAGTTGGAAGCCATTTATTTTGCAATCCAATAAAACAATGAGAAAAAAGAGCAAAGACAAAATAAAAAGATTACTCTTTCTTTCCACCGGCCAAGACAACCCCAAGCGCAGCGGCAATTATAACTACAAAGATTATGTTTGTCCAGACATCTCCGCTCCAGTCACTCTTGAAAAACCAATCATAGACCTCCTCAGAGATTCCAGTAACCATGAACAAAAATATTACCACAGCAAAGATAACTATTATTCCGACAACCCACTTCAAGCCTGATTTTTCAGCCGAGAACTTTGGGGTTTCGCCTATTAAAAATCCCCATAGGAGAAGAATCACAAAAACTATGACAACCCCAACTGCCAAGAATAAAACCAGATTGCCCACAAGAAGTTGCGTGTCAACGGCAGCCACAAACATCAACCCAACAACAA
>CAZVKQ010000097.1:0-1656 GCA_964626985.1 Candidatus Woesearchaeota archaeon
TAAACAAATAGAATGCCTGACCATTTCTTTTATGTCTTCTGCTTTGTAAAGGGGAAATTCTGCTTTTTTGTAGGCAACTCCAATCAAATCTAATTGAAGCAATGCAGATATATCTCTTGTCGGGGCAGTTAGATATATTGGACCTTTGTAGCCCATTTTATAAAGGTATGGGCAGAGCCCGGAATGATCTAAATGGGCGTGAGATAAAATTATTGCGTCTATGGTTGATAAGTCCCCTATTTCTGCGACATCTAAATAAGGAAATCTCTCTGCTCCCTCTGTAATTGCAGGGTTTATTCCGCAGTCAAGAAGAACTTTTGAGTTTGGTGTGTGAAGCAATAAACAGGAACGGCCTACCTGCCTTCCACCTCCGAGATAAGTAAGCCTAACCCACATTTCCATTTTTTCAGAACTCCAATCTTTGTAAATCTTTTTTCCAATGTCGTTGAGAAACTTTCTTCTATAATTATTATTTGCATAAAGGACGGAGCGGATTTTTTCTGTTATTTTTGAAGGAATAGACGGGCTTCTTTGCACAACTGGAGACCACATGGTTGATTTTTTTATATCATTGAGAGTTGAGCCCTGTTTTCCTATTACTATGCCTGGCTTTTTCGCTTCAATTATTGCAACAGACCTTTGAACATCAAAAATTATGTTTGTTATCTGGGCTTCTTCCTGAACTAACGCGCGAATTGTTTTCTCTGTTTCTTCTTCCGAAGCCAGAATTTTTTTATCTGCCCTTAGCTCTATTCTTTTTTTTATTTTGTCTACTATCTCTTTTACCTTTCCTTCCCCTGTTTTAAAAAACTCCTTGTCTTCTGTGTAGAGAACTATGTTTGCTCCTTCAAAACTTGCGTCGCTGACCGCTTTTGAGAGGTCGTCTTTAATACTCTTTAAGATGTCTGCCATTTTATTTGAACTGCGGTATTATTTCTTCAGAAACTTCGTGTTTGATTCCTGTTTTTGTTATTGAAAAAACATCTATGCCGTTTCCTGACGCCGTATCTCTTTGTGTTGATGATTTTAGGGATTCTACTGCCAAGTTTATCCCTTCTTTAACTGATAGGTCTTTTTTGTATTGCCTTTCTAATAAGCCAAGGACGAAAGTCATTCCGCTCCCGAAATTTGCGTCGTAATCTGTTATCTCGTCTATCCCTCCTGCCGGCTCTATTGTGTAGAGCTCGGTTGTTCCGTCTTCGTTGTAGCCGCCGACGATTGAACCGACGATACTCGGAATCATGCTTGGCGTTCTTATGTTTCTAAAGGACATTACTGCTATAAGGTTTGCCGCCTCCCTTACTGTTGGACGGGAGCGGGTTTTTAGCTCTTTAAGCTTTAATTCTGCTGAGACTACTCGAGCGAGCATTTTTGCGTCTGCTGCGTTTCCCGCAACAGCCATTAGTAAATAATCATTAATTTCCATGACTTTTTGCAGGTCTTTTTTTACGACAATCTGGCCTCCGGCGGTAACTCTTCTGTCTGCGCCCATAACCATTCCGTCTTTGCACTTAATTCCAACTATTGTTGTTCCGGTTTTTGTCACCATTCTTGAGATTTCCTCTGCGCTTGTATTTTGATTCATTTTAGAATTAATACCTTAGAATCTTTTATGTCTTTAACTGGACTTTAGCGTTTATAAGGCTTGCGGTTAGG
>CAZVKQ010000098.1:0-1556 GCA_964626985.1 Candidatus Woesearchaeota archaeon
ATTTATGTTCCGCGAATATACTAACAGACAATCTTGCTCAATTATTTGAGTCTGTTAGTATAATTCTTGAAAAGGTTTATTAAGCAGGCAGGTTTTTGCTTTTGATGGCTTGGGATAAGAGGAATGTTTTTTGGCAGGCGTTATTATCGGCTGTTTTGATTTTTGGAGTTGGGTTATTGCTGGGGATTGCTTTTGAAGATTACAGGAACAAAAATGTTGAGGAAACTCTGCTTAATTCTGAACTGAATGTTCTTGACAGCCAGCTGCTTGGCACAGTTTCAAGGGATTTGGATGTTTCCTGCGAAGAGGGCTTTACTTCTTTGATAAAATTTGCCGACGATATTTATTTTGAGGCCAAAAAGCTTGAGGATTATGAACAGTCTTCGCAGCTGACTTCTCTGCTTGGAATTTTGCATAAGAGATATGATTTGCTTAGGACTATATTATGGGTGCAGGCGATTGAGCTGAAGAAGAGATGTGATGATAGTTTTCATACTGTTGTTTATTTGTATGATTATAATGATGTCAGCCCTGCCTTGGAGTCTGAGCAAATTGTTTTTTCAAGAGTGCTTGAAGATTTAAAGGAGAAGCATGGAAATAGTATTGTTCTAATTCCTATTGCTGTTGATTTTGGCTTGGCTTCAGTTGGTTTAATTGTAGAAAACTATAAAATAAAAGAGATGCCAGCAGTTATTGTAGACGAGAGCATTGTAATCAGGAATATTGAAGATTTAGGGAGATTAGAAGAGTATTTATTTGGAATATAATTTTTCAGTATAATAATAAATAAAAACGCTTGATGAGATGATTTTGGATGGAATTTGAAGGAATTGATTTTGGGAGTGGTTTTAGGCAGGAGGATTCTGGAGATTCAAGTGATTTTGTTGAGGCAATTGAAGAGGGCAAGATTGTAAGGGTTAAGGAGGATTATGCCAGGAGAGAAGGGCTGCCGATCTTGCGGAAGTTTGTTCCTGTTATCAGGAAGAGACAAGAGAAAGCTGATGAAGAGAGAACTTTGAGCATGGATGATTTTCGCAGGCCTCTTAAGAGCAAGAAGGAGGGAGTTGTCAAGGATTTAATTGATAATTTTCACTGGAAGATAGCAAGAGAGAGGAGGGGAATTGGAATGAGCAGAAGGGAATTTGCTGATAAGCTGGGCGAGTCTTTGAATACTGTAATGCTGTTGGAGAATGGCATTTTACCGAGCCAGGATTTTGTTTTGGTTAATAGAGTTGAGGAATTATTGGATATAAATTTAAGGAGGGCTTCTGGAGGGGGTTTTGGGGAGATGAGGAAATTGGTTGAATCACAAGGCGAAGAGATTGACGAAGAATTAGAGAAGAAAAAAAATGAAGGAGTTTCTGGAAGAGATATTCAGTTGTTTGACGAGGATTAGTTTTATTCAGCAGCGAAAACCTCTGACTCGTTCAACTTAAGGAGTTGAAGATTTCAATGAGAGAGCAAAGCTCTCTCAAGTATTCCAACTCACAAAATTTAACGCTCTTTACGAGGATTTCTCCGGCGGTCACAAAACCAAAGCAAGCCTCGCACTCAGA
>CAZVKQ010000099.1:0-1555 GCA_964626985.1 Candidatus Woesearchaeota archaeon
CCTCGCGCTTTGCAAGCCTTGCACTGAGCTCGTCGAAGTGTTCAGTTTCAGAAGACACATCAGCTCTGGGCTCGGAGGGAGAAGACTGATAAGGTTGGTTCGGTGATCCGAATGTTCTTTTCATTTTAAAATGAGAGCAATTGAAGCAAGAAGAAGGAATTAGCCTAAACTAATTTTTGGAGGCGGATACTGGTATGTAAGGCGTCTCTATTCATTGCTATTGCTTACTATGAGTTAATTATAACCCTCTGCCATCAAATTTTCAATAACCTCTTTTGAAGTATCATAATCAAATCCTCTGCTTTGCAAAAACCTCAAAGCTTTTTGCTTAATTTCCGGCTTTGGCAGGTTTTTCCAACGTATTATTCTTTTTCCCAAAAGACTGATTGCCGTTTTTTTTTCGCTGACGACTGACGACTGACGACTGACGACTTCTTCAATTATTTCCCTATCAATCCCCTTTTGGAATAATTCCGATTTTAAAGCGATAGTCCCTTTTTTCTTACTTCTTGACTCAACCCAGGCTTTTGCAAATTCCAAATCATTAATAAGACCTTTGCGCTTTAACTTTTCAATCAACTTATCAATAACAAGCTCACTTGTTTCCTGCTTTTCCTTGACTCTTGCCGCCTTTGGCGAGCCTCGACTCAGTCGGGATCCATAATTCTTGATTCTAAAATAATCTCTTATCTCTTTCTCTGACCGTTGTCTTCTTCCTAACAATCCATAAAGTCTTTCCATTAATTTCCCAAGTTCTGCTTCTTCAAGCAGAACTTGCAGGTCTTCCTTGCCAATTTCTTTTCCGACAATAAGCCTTCTATCAACCACTAAATCTTTATCCGCACCAAAAGCAAACTGCCCGTCCAAAAAAATATTAAAGCGGTTGGTCCGCCGGCTGGCGGATTTCTTTTGAGGCTCAACCGAAGTTATTTTCATTTCGTAAATCTGGGACCAAATTATTAAAGATTAAAATATCTAGTCCCTGCATAAAAAATTATTATTGAAAGCAAAACTCCAGCGATAAGTTGAAATAAAGTATGGCGCCTTAGTTTAAGCCGCGCCCACGCAACAATGGGAATTAAGATAAATAACGGCCAAAATTCAGGACCCAGCAAAAGATTCATTACCAGCACCCCGCTTGTGTCCAAAACCATATGAATACTGATTTTCCAAAATAATGTGATGGCTGATGCGACAAACCCTGTTGTCAGAAGTAATATAAATAGATCCAAAAACATTTTTGTACCAAACTGTTTAACTAAGAATAAGGAAATAATTGAACAAATAATAAAAATAGCAATAATAGGCCGGCGTTCCTCTTTTTTAGGAATGTCCCATTTGCTGATCCAGCCTATTTTTAGGGCTAAGTGAAGATATGTAAACGGTATTACCAAAAGCAAAGTCCCGAGGCTTGGAAGGAGAATTGATAATTGCTCACTGTTTAATCCTGTCCTAAGAAGAAGGAGCATCAAAAGTATTGGCATCCATAAATGGGGACCGAATATTTCAGATATAAGTTCGGCTAATTTGTTTAAAGACACAAATTAATTATACC